>NZ_SFBZ01000056.1:0-4725 GCF_007095495.1 Microcystis sp. M_QC_C_20170808_M9Col
TTTCAATATTGCTAATGATCGTGCACTTTCTAAAGCTCGATCAGAAAAATACTTAGGGCGAATCGGATGTTCTAAAATTGTTACTATTCCCCTTTCTACAGTCTTAATAACTTCAGAAATTTGACTAGGTGTAATCTGATCTTGAGGCATTCCTTCTAAAGTAAGATGAATGCTGCCACTATGAACTTGAGAGATTCTCCAATTTATCAGAGGGCGATTTTTGTTAGCAAGGGTTTTATCTACTTCATGGAGTAGTATTGCTAATTGTTCTTGAGCCTTGATAAATTTATCAAAAGACAACAGTGAGCCTTCTATATCTAATGTTAGGCTCTTGATTGTTTCCTTCGATATAGGGCTTTCCCCTTTAGTCATGGCTCTAGGAATCGTGATAATTATCTCAAGTGTAAAGGTTTTGGCTAACTACTAAAGCTTCCTAGTTTACATTTTTACATGAACTAAGCCTAAGGCCTAAACTAGGTTGACCTATAACCACAAAAAAACCCGCTTGCGCGAGCTTTTTCCACAAAACCAAAGTTTTAATTAACCTAACAACGCTTTTGCCTTCGCTACCACGTTATCCACGGTAAAACCAAACTTCTCTAGAATCACACCTCCTGGAGCAGAAGCGCCGAAGGTATCAACCCCCAACACATCCCCCTCATCGGTGATGTAACGATGCCAACCCATGGTTGAACCCGCTTCCACCGCGAGACGTTTTTTCACTGCTTTCGGCAATACCGATTCTTTGTATTCTGCCGATTGTTCCTCGAATAGCTCCCAACAGGGCATAGAAACGACGCGGGCTTTAATTCCTGCTTCTTTTAACACCGCAGCCGCTTTATCGCAGAGATACAACTCGCCACCCGTACCGATGAGAATGACATCGGGAGTACCTTCACAATCGGTGATAATATAAGCACCTTTAGCCACACCCGCAAGGGAAGTTCCTGCTAAATTGGGCAGATTTTGACGGGAGAGAGCCAATAAAGTCGGGCGCTTAGTTTCGCTCACCGCTACTTTATAAGCACCGGAAGTCTCGGTTCCATCCCCCGGACGCATGACTAAGAGGTTAGGAATAGCGCGCAGAGAAGCAACGTGTTCCACGGGTTGGTGAGTCGGTCCATCTTCCCCTAGGGCAATGGAATCGTGAGTCATTACCCAGATGACGCGAGTTTCTGACAATGCCGATAAACGGATAGAATTCCGCATATAGTCGGTGAAAATCAGGAAAGTTGCCCCGTAGGGAATCAATCCCGTGTTATGGAGAGCAATACCGTTACAAATCGCCCCCATCGCGTGTTCCCTTACGCCAAAATGGACGTTACGCTCCTGATAACTGCCTTTTTGGAAATTACCAAAATGCTCTAATTCCGTGTAGTTAGAGTGGGTTAAATCCGCCGAACCACCGATTAAACCGGGTAAAACCCCCGCGAGGGCATTTAAGCAGATTTCCGAGTGTTTACGACTAGCGAGAGCCTTATCTTCGGGTTTATAAACCGGTAAAGCTTGCTCCCAACCTTCCGGCAGTTGACCGGTGGTTAACTGTTCAAATAAAGCCGCTTCTGCGGGATATTTGGCCTGATATTCGTTAAATAACTTATTCCAGTCCGTTTCTGCCGTTGCTCCCTTGTCCACTGCTTGCCGGAAACGATTTAACACCTCATCGGGAACCACAAACGGCTCGTATTCCCAACCTAATGCTTTCCGGGTTAACTCGATTTCCGTTGCTCCTAAAGCTGCCCCGTGAACATCGGCGGTATTAGACTTATTGGGGGAACCATAACCGATGGTGGTGGTGATTTTAATCATCGAGGGTTTATCGGTGACAGCTTTGGCAGCCGCAATCGCATTGGCAATGGCATCTAAATCGGTGTTACCATTCTCGACGTGCTGAACGTGCCAACCGTAGGCTTCAAAACGCTTGCTCACGTCTTCGGTGAAAGCGATATCGGTGGAACCATCGATCGAGATATGGTTATCATCATAGAGAGCGATTAACTTGCCTAAACCCCAGTGACCGGCTAAAGAACAAGCTTCCCCGGAAATCCCCTCCATATTGCAACCATCACCCAAAATCACATAGGTGTAATGGTCGATAATTTTGGCATCCGGTTTGTTGAAACGGGCTGCTAAATGGGCTTCTGCTAGGGCCAAACCGACACCATTAGCAATCCCTTGACCCAGCGGACCGGTGGTCACTTCTACCCCTTCCGTGACGAAATTTTCGGGGTGGCCAGGGGTTTTCGATTTCCACTGCCGGAATTGTTTAATTTCCTCTAGGGGAACGCTATCGTATCCCGTCAGGTACATCAAAGCGTACTGCAGCATACAACCGTGACCGGCGGAGAGAACAAAACGATCGCGATTGACCCATTGGGGGTTTTTCGGGTTAAAACGCAGGAATTGATCCCAGAGGACAAAGGCCATGGGTGCGGCTCCCATCGGCAGTCCGGGGTGTCCCGATTTAGCTTTTTCTACGGCATCCACCGCTAAAAAACGCACCGCATTAATACAAAGTTCTTCGAGGGATTGGGAGGCGACAACCATAATGTTTTTTAGAATGAACTACAAAAATAAGACCAGGTTAAAGAGGGAGCCACTCACAGATTACTCTTTCGGGGGCATCGACTCAAGCATATTTTCTAAAAGCTAGGGTGACGTTATGGCCACCAAATCCAAAGGAGTTGGAGAGGGCAGCGTTAACTATCTGCTGACGACTTTCGTAGGGGACGTAATCGAGATCACAATCGGGGTCAGGATTGTCAAGGTTGAGCGTCGGGGGAATCCGATCATTAGCGATCGCCATTACCGTGGCCACGGCTTCAATGCCGCCAGAACCGCCTAAAAGGTGGCCTGTCATCGATTTGGTGGAACTGATGGGGATTTGGTAGGCCGATTCTCCTAAAGCTTTTTTAATCGCCTTGGTTTCCGTGGGATCATTGGCCCCTGTACTGGTGCCGTGGGCGTTGATATAGCTAATTTCCGCCGGAGTCAAACCGGCATCTTTGATCGCTAATTCGATCGCTCTGGTGGCCCCACGACCATCGGGAACCGGTGCCGTCATGTGATAGGCATCGCAAGTCAGACCATAACCGATCATTTCGGCGTAAATCCGCGCCCCACGGGCTAAGGCCGTTTCTAATTCCTCTATAATCAAAATTCCTGCCCCTTCCCCCATGACAAAACCATCCCGTTCCTTGTCAAAGGGACGACTGGCCCGGGTGGGGTCATCGTTGCGGGTGGACAGGGCCTTAGCGGAGGCAAAACCAGCCAATCCTAGGGGGGTAACGGCGGCCTCCGTCCCACCGCAGATCATCGCTTTGGCCAAACCCCTTTGTACTAGACGAAAAGCATCGCCGATGGCATTGGAACCAGCAGCACAAGCGGTCACGGTACAGTTACTCGGTCCCTTGGCCCCCGTGTGGATGGCGGTTAAACCAGCGGCCATATTGGCAATCATCATCGGGATCATGAAGGGACTACACCGGCTCGGACCTTTTGTCAAGTAAATTTCCTGTTGATCCTCAAGCACTTTTATGCCGCCTACGCCCGTACCGATTAGTACGCCTATATCATCTGCATTGAGAGCGTCGATAACTAATCGAGAATCTTGCAGTGCTTGCAAACTAGCGGCGACGGCAAATTGAGCGAAACGGTCCATGCGCTTTGCCTCTTTGCGATCCACATAGTCGTGGGGGTCAAAACCCCGCACTTCCCCAGCAATGCGACAAGCGTGACGGGAGGCATCAAAGTGGGTAATTAAACCAATGCCACTTTTGCCGTTGATTAAGCCTGTCCAATAGTCTGCTAGATTATTGCCGAGGGGAGTGATCGCACCCATCCCCGTGATGACAACCCTTTTTAATGGCAATTCTGTCATGTTTGTTCAAAAATAAGGGCAGATTTTGCCCCAGATATTTAATCCTAATTGTCAATTTTCCCGCAATAATTAGGCGGTTGCTCCTACTTTCTCGTTAATATACTCGACAGCTTTGCCCACAGTGTCAATTTGTTCGGCTGCGTCGTCGGGAATTTCAATATCAAATTCTTCCTCTAAAGCCATCACTAACTCGACCACATCAAGGGAATCCGCTTTCAGATCATTGGCAAAGCTTGCTTCAGGGATAACTGTATCCGGATCCTCTACTTCTAATTGTTCCACAACAACTTTTTTAACTCGATCGAAAATACCTTCACTCATGGATGTCAATTTTTATCCGCTGGTTTACCGGACTCTAGCCTCTAGGGTCTGGGGAAATGGGGCGGTGTTACCATTTCCGACAATAAATTTCGGTTAGCTTTTTCACTGACCATTTTTCATCTTACTGGAAGTTGTTCCCCTCTTGATGAAGTTTTTTCTCGATCATCGGGGAAGTGGGGTGTGGGGTGTGGGGTGTGGGGTGTAGGGTGTGGGGTGTGGGGTGTGGAGTGTGGGGGGAAGTGGGGAAGTAGGGTAGTGGGGTAGTGGGGTAGTGGAGCATTTGGATGAAATTTCCCTAAACCCCTAAATCCCTATCACCCCAAAACCCTATCACCCTGACTCCTATCTCCTGTCTCCTGAATAAAAAGCCAAAATATAACGGATAACTCTGAAATTCAGATAATAATCATCGGAAATTTTGGGTCTGAAACCCCGCCGTTCTAGGTTGGCTTTACGTTAGAATTAAAAGGCCAGTCTCGAAAACCAAGTGGACGGCGCAGCACCTTGAAAACTCGGCTTAGGGG
>NZ_SFBZ01000057.1:0-38358 GCF_007095495.1 Microcystis sp. M_QC_C_20170808_M9Col
CAGGGGAAGAGTAGTAAACCAGACCAACCGATGAAGACGAAACGGTCTCTTTTGAGCCAGTCATCGAGAGCATCAAACAGCCCTCTTTCTGGGGCGCGTCCGACAGCAATGGTCATGGGTATTTTTCCTCTTGCTTAACTGAAATCACGGGCAAGATTTCTTAACTTTTTTGAGTCTGGGATTACTCCCATTGTCTTATAAGATGGCGCGATCGATTGACTGGATTAGCTTAACTAAACTAGCTGCGATCGCTCGTTAATCCTCACAAACTGTAAAAGATTAACGTTTCTTAAACTAGCACAAGCTAGACAATAATTTCGAGTTCGGTAAGACTTTGGTTCCTTGCGGCCTCTATCTACCTTTACTCATTATTAGCAAAAAATTACAAATCTATACAACTTGACTCATAATTGATTTTTTATGCACACAAAAACTTTTTTGTCAATGAGTATTTATATTCATTTTTTTAATTGATTGCCACTCGCAATCCCTGAGGGGTTGTTCTAGCAATTGACAATCAAAGCAATCCTCGGCGGCGGTTTTCAGGGTGGCGATAAGGGTTTCTAGGGTCAAATCTGGGGCTAAATTCAGCTTTTTAGGGGCAGCACTGCCGAAAACTTGCTCAAACAGCGAATTATCTTGCTCTAGCACCATGGAACCATGTTGGAGAACCGAGGAACCCCGTTGCAGTTGGGCGCTACCAATAAATTTATTCCCCCAATTATCGACTAGATCCGCACCGGTAGCCGTACCGAAACAGTTAGCAGAATGGATATATCCCCGGCCTGCAGCACCGTAGGACAATTCCAGACCGAGATTTTGCCAGCCTGTGATTAAAAATTGACAGATTTGACGGTAAACTTCCCTAACATTACCCTTCATCCCCGAATTTATCACCATATAAGTCAAATCCCCCTGATGTAGTACTGCCCGTCCACCGGTAGGACGACGAACTAGGGAGATTTTTTGCCCTTGCCAAGTCAAATTACGCCAAAAATCGGGATATTGCCGTTGATGATAGCCCAAGGAAATAGCCGGGGGCGACCATTGATAAAAACGCAGAGTCGGGGGATGATGACCACAACGGTGTTGCTCTAGTAACCAAGAATCGATCGCCATTTGTAGCTCTGCCGATGAGATAATTGGAGGGATATAACGCCAAATTTTAGCTGCCACCAAAGGATTCTCGTAACATTTCATCATTATTATCTGCTACCGTCGCCACGAGAGTAATTGCTCGCGAAATCTCCCCCGCAGACAAATCGGCCACAGTGCGCTGAGAAATCACCACCACCTGATCATTCATAATGGCAAAATGAGATTCAAAGGTTTCGGCACAATTCATCGCTAATAACTTGCGGGTTAATCCCAATTCATCCTTAACGGGTAATTTGAGGACAGAAGACCACACCGTTAGAAAATCATCATCGCTTTCCCCAGTCAACTGTACAAATACCTCAACGCTACCATACTGAAACTTCCAAAGATAACCTTTTTCTGTATGTTGTACCATAGCAGTATCATTCTGCTGCAGAGTAGAAATAACCATTTCAATCATTTCTTGGTGACTGCTCGTACTAGCCAGAAATTCATCGGTCATTGACTCTATTGCTTCTGAAGTCGCTAAACTTTCTGTGGTCATAAAAATTCCCTAAACTCGATCGATCACAATCTTATCCCAAGAGAAAAGAAAAAAGTAAACAGCAAACAGTAAACAGCGAAAAGACAGGGGCTTGACCATTCTCTATATAGGGTCTGCTGAATAAATCTAAAAACCTCGTTGGATAATATAGCGTTTCCCAATCTCATGAGGTACACCAAAATCTTAACTCCTGAATCCCGAGTCCTGACTCCTCAAAACCTAAGACTCTGTACCTCACAACTATGGGAATTGCTATATCTTTAGGCTTTTTTGAAATCAAAAAGTGCCAGCCCTTGGAGTGATCAGGGGGGAAATTTAGGCACTTTTTCCCCGAAAATTAGGTAATTGACCCCCTGAAAATGGGTAAAACCCTACACCCCACCTGCCCCCCCGATGTCGGGGGGGTTGGGGGGGCCACACCCTGCCACCACCGAAAAACTTTTTGCCGCAAACCCTAACTATTACTGATCAGGGTAGATCTGTTTTGTCTGTCTATTTTGAGCTTGAGTCTCGGGCTGATCGTTTCTTTTCTCCTCTAACCCGCGTGTTACCCAACGCGGGTTAAAATGAGAATTTGGTATCATACTTATACCGTTATGGTTTGATCTGGTTATTCTTTTTACCACCAAATAGAGACCAAAAACCGCCCTTGCGATCCCCTTCCTTTTTTTGTCCCTTCTGGTCTTCCATTTCAACATTAGGATTAACTACTTTATCTAGTTCCCGTTTGCACCTAATCACCGTCGCATCTTTGGGGCTGACTTGCCAGGCGCGATTGATATGAACCCGGGCCATGGAGAGTTGATTTTGTTGCAGGTAGGCTAAACCGAGCAGGGCGTGACAGATGCCATTATCTGGTTCTTGCCGCAGGGCATCGCGCAATTCTCGCAAAGCTTGGGCGGGATTATTTTGGTCAAGAGAGGCTTGGGCGCGGCGAATATAGGCTTCTAGGGGCGATTCTTTGGCTTTAGCCTCGGCTGCCGTGATGAAAGTAGCCCCGACTAACTCGGACTGCTTAGGATTGCCTTGGGAGATAAAGACTTTCCGGGTGGTTTTCTTGTTGCCCTGACCTTCGGTTAACATCAGATAAACCAGATTGAGTTCACTGAGTTGGGCGATTTTCTGATAGGTATTTTCTAGGGCGGTATATTGATCGATCGCCAAGGATTGCAGGATTTTTTGATAGGCTAATTCATAGTTAGCGCTAGATTGGGCTAGTTTTCTAGCCGGTTCGCTACTGATGGTGATTTTACCCGCATCTCTCGCCATTGCCTTGCCCATTTGTGCTAAAATGAGCCGGAATTCTTCCCGATATAGGTCACGGCCCAGATGTTCGTAGGCTGGGTTAACTAATTTTGCCAGTAACTGATTAGCCTGTTCCCTTTCGGCGGGGGTGTAAAGGCGACAGGTATCGGGATGGAGTTTATAGGCAATTTTTAAGTAACGCTCGCGAATCTCCTCATGTTCGGCATCGATCGAGACTCCTAAAACAGCGAAGTGATCGATTAAATCAAATTGAAATAATCCCTGGGAAATCGGAAAAGGCATACAGCTGGTCCTACTCTAATCACAATGATAATCGCCATAAATATTAGCTCTCCTGCAAAAATCAAAAATCTTCCCTTAGGTGAGTAGAATCCGAGACAGGAGACTCCAAGACAGGCGGAGAAAAAAGACAGCGGTTTTAGAGATTTTTTTGACCCGATAGCGGTTAGAGAACTTACTTTTGCAGAAGGTCTATGAAAAGAATTAAAACTGAAAACTCCAAGAGGCGGCTTTTTGCAGAGCTTGGCTTAAGGGGGTGTGAATCTGTCCGTTAGTGGCCAGGATTCGCCCCGTTTCTATCAGAAAAGGACTCTCATCGTAGGCGCTAATTTTACCGCCAGCTTCTTCGATCAGAATAATTCCCGCGGCCAGATCCCAAGGATTAATCCCTCGTTCCCAATAACCATCTAAGCGCCCACAGGCCACATCGGTTAAGTCTTTGGCAGCGGAACCGCTGCGGCGTACTCCTTGGGTCAGATGGGTCAGATAACAGAATTCGGCATAATTATTATCGGGGGTTTGACAGCGATCGTAGGCAAAACCCGTCACCAGTAAACTTTTTTCTAGTTCACTCGTCCGGGAGACATGGATGGGACGACGGTTCAGGGTGGCCCCCAAACCCCTGGCTGCCCGAAATAGTTCCTTTCTAAAGGGGTTATAGATGACTCCCACTGCTGCTATCCCTGCGATCAGTAGTCCGATAGAGACGACGGATACGGGATAACCGTGGGCATAGTTGGTGGTTCCATCGAGAGGATCGATCGCCCAGAGATACTCGCTATCCGTCCCTGGCAGTTTTCCCGATTCTTCCGCTAAAATCCCATGTTCGGGAAAGTGACGGCCAATAATTTTGAGAATTTCTGTTTCTGCTCGACGATCTATTTCCGTCACTAAATCGCCCGATCGCCCTTTTTCTTCTATTGTCTCGATTTTACCCCAATTATCGAGGATAATTGTTCCCGCCGCTAGGGCGGCTTCGCTGGCAATGTCTAGGTATTTTTCCAATTGGCTGCTGGTATCTGGCACGATTAATCCTTAATCTATTCTTCATCTAAGGGTAAACCAAAACGCACTTTCCCACGGGCAAAAAAGCGACCGAATTGTAATTCATAGACTTCATCCTCGTCTTGGGTGGCTACTTCCATATCGCTACGGGCATAACTGACACAAAGTAAAGCATAACCTCTGGCTTTTAATTCCGGCGATAGTCCAATCGCTTCTGGTTGATGGATATCTCCCGATAATACCCTGACCGCACAGCTGGTACAAGCTCCATTGCGACAGGAAAAGGGTAATTGATGACCCTGTTTTTCCAGACTGTGCAGTATATAGTTATCCCCTGGAACGGTGGTGACAAATTTTTCGCCCGTCTGACGATTGTGAACGGTGATTTGATAATATTTAGTCATAGTTTGTTTAGTTAGGCGGAAATTATAGATGCAATTTAGATAGTTCTGAATTTAGGGGCTATTTTGGTCAGCCACCTTGATTATATCATCAATAATTGCTCAAATAGTCTTCATCTTTACAAATGCTTCCTGACAAAGGGGGCGGTTTTCGTGGAATTTGCCTATGCCTAAATCTAAGAATCTCCTACCATCATCTTTAATCCTCAAAAATCTACGCGCTTGAGATAGGCGAAAAATCAGCATCTTTTCTTAAATTACAATGAAACTTATTAATGTTTAAGAGTCCTCACAAAACGTTTAGGAGAGAGAGACTTATAAGGTTTCAGGCTGGGAATAGATTGACGCACGATTTATCTATTTGAAAAGATTGGTTACAATTTTGTAAATCTCTCCTAAGGATTTAGCCTGTCTCTTAATACTGCATTACTCAGTTATTATCAATTACAAGTCAGCATCAAATAAGGTTATGCTCGATGATCCGATGTATAGAAGAAACACTGTTTAGTTTTCCTTTCCCCTTGACAAAGGGACACTAATCAGCTACAATACGGGTCAAACCGTTTGTTAAGAAATTATAATGTTAAAAATAGCTGCTAAAAGACTATTAAATTCTTGGGGTTTCGCTCTATATAAGACCAAGTATTTACCCTTTGGCTGTGATTATAAGGAAGATATTAATAGACTCTCTCCCAATTTAAAAGTAGAGATCATCTTTGATGTGGGAGCTAATTTAGGACAATCGGCACTTCACTATCGTCAAAAGTTTCCCCAAGCCAAGATATATTCTTTTGAACCAGTCACCAAAGCCTTCCAAAAACTACAAGCCGCTACCAGCAAAGATACTAACATTTTTTGCTATCAATTAGCTCTTACAGATCGAGATGGACAAGAAGAAATAGTTACCATAGGGACGAAAGGAACCAATTCTTTGAAAGCAAAAGCTGATCCCTCTTTATCCCTACAAAATGATCAAACAGTGGAACTATTTACTTTAACAAAATTAGATAGCTTTCTCGAAAATAATCTGGTTAATGTTGAATACATAGACATTTTAAAAATAGACACAGAGGGTTTTGAAATTCGGTTCTTCGTTACTTGGTATGGTTCGATCGGGTGGCATAAATCGACTAAATCCTTATCTGGCAAGAGACTTAATTGATTAGTTAGTTCTAGATCGAAAACAATTGACATAAATCCCCGAATGTCTTTCTATATAAAGTTTTCATCCCTTGTAACCCCATCCATCGCATAACACAAACCGAAGAACCTGAAATTCCAGTTTTACAAGGAGCATTAAATACTTTAAAAGTGGGAAAAATTCCCTATATATTTGCCGAAACTACTCTCCGGGATAAGGATAAAGATCATACTAATTTTTTTGAATTGAAAAAGTTTTTAGAACCTGATAATTTTAATCCAATAGGTTTCTATGATTTAGTTCCGTATTGGGGTGGCGGTAATGCGATAGACTATCTCAATGTTTTATTTAAACGTTGGGATAATCAATCATAATTGAGGAAACTATTACTTAATCTCTTTTAATCTAACTGCACCGTCGATAATTGAGATTTCCTGGGAGCTAATTTGCATGATCGCATCTAATCCCTTGCCGATAATTTTAACTGCTGGGGGACGACTTTTCTGCACGGTCATCACCAGAAAAAATTCCTCGCTACCCGTGGCTAAAATGCGCTCACCTGTATTAGTTTTCTCGACTCTTAAAGTCACGGGAGTGATAAAATTTCCCTGCATAGTTGCGCCATTTTGAGTGATAATAAAACTACCTAGCAAAACGAGATATTTTTATATTAAACAAGCAAGGGGAAATATCAGGTATTCCAGGAAGAATAATTTCCAAATAAATTGGTAGAATCGGCTGATTTCGCTTTTATCTTCTAAATTTACTCCGCGACTACGCCACCAAAGAAGAAGAAGTAGGAGCAGATGGGCGACAATGGCCAGAGGAGAATTAATTCCCGTTATCCCCAAGAGACCGACGGCAATCATCCCTGCATAACATAGAGAAATTGTCAATAGGGAAATTGTTAAGATTTTTTCTGGGCCGAGAAGGAGGGTAAAAGTGGTAATTTGGTAAATGCGATCGCCTTCTAGGTCAGGAACATCCTTAAAAATAGCGATCGCAAAGGTGAAAACGAGAACAAAAGCTGTTAAAACCCAGACTGAGGGATAGATAGACTGATTTTGATTAATAACTGTGTTGTAGTGGCGAAAAAGACCTAAATTGACGATAACACCCCGGACGGTAAAAATACAGAAGGCTGCCCAGAGTGGAAAGCGTTTTAAACGCACTGGTGGCAAGGAATAGGCAGTACCGATGAGTAAACTAATCCCCACGGTGATTAACAGCCAAAAACCACCGATAAAAGCCAGTATAATTGCTAAAATACCAGTAAACCCCACGATTAACCCTCCTGTTAACGGAGAAAATTCGCCCTTGGCGAGGGGAAGCTGGGGTTTATTGATTTTATCGATGTCGATGTCTTCCAACTGATTTAAACCGACGATATAGACATTACCAGCAATACAAGCGACCCAAGTGAGCAATAAAACCGGCCAATGGCTAAAAAAATCGCTAATATTGCCCAAAGCAATTAAATAGAGACTTAAAACACTGAAAGAAGTGCCGATAATCGTATGGGGACGGGAAAATTTCCAGAGACTCCCTAACCAGCGGAGAAACTTAGGCTGGGGATGGTTAACTGGAAGAAAAGGAGCTTGATTCATCAGACCTCTTGTAAAAATCAAAAATTGTCGTGGTTGGTGAGGAGTCAGTAGTCAGTAGTCGGTCGTCAGGAGAATTAAGAATGAATAATAATCAATTAAATGGTCTATTTAGATATTTTATGCCACTTACTCCTTATTTTTGACGTTTTTAAACCCTCAAAAATCAATTATGCAAGAGGTCGATCAAAAAAAATCAATCCGAGGACAAGTAATCTGTTAAAATGATAATCCAGACTCAAACCCTGTGGAGAGGTGGCAGAGTGGTTGAATGCGGCAGACTCGAAATCTGCTTTAGGGTAACACCTAACGTGGGTTCAAATCCCACCCTCTCCGTTGAACTGATAATTTAGTGCTGTCCTTCTCAGCCATAATTTTTGGTCAACTGTCTTAAGAGATAGAGCGTTGTCCTGGGTGGTTGGCGACTACTTAAGGTTCTTCGTTACTTGGTATGGTTCGATAGGGGGTCATAAATCGACTAAATCCTTATCTGGTAAGAGACTTAATTGATTAGTTCGCTCTAGATCAAAAATAATTGACAAAAATCGCTACCGAAGAGCCCTACTTAACTAAATTTAGACAACAAAAATCGACCCTGATTGTTAAGAGCAAAAGCTTTTCCACTCTCCCCCACTTCTTCACTTTTTCATGGCCAGGGTCAAACCATCACCAATAGGAATAATACTGATATTTACCCGTTCATCCTGCTGAATTTTGGCATTAAGTGAACGGATAATTTTGGTGCGATTATCGGTGCTATCGGCCGCCGCTACTCGTCCCGACCAAAAAACATTATCGATGGCGATAATTCCGCCGCTTCTGACCAATTGTAACGCCCGTTCGTAGTAGAGATCATAATTACTTTTGTCGGCATCGATAAAGACAAAATCAAAACTATTACTTTCTCCCCCGGCGATTAATTGATCTAAAGTCTCCAAGGCCGGAGCAATTCTTAAATCGATTTTATCGGCGACACCGGCCTGCTGCCAATAACGGCGGGCTATACTGGTATATTCTTCCCTTAGATCACAGGCGATCAGCTTGCCTTCTGGGGGTAAAGCTAAGGCCACCACTAGAGAACTATAACCGGTAAAAACCCCTATTTCTAGGGTTTTTTTCGCCCCGATCGCCTGTACCAAAAAAGCCATAAACTGACCTTGTTCGGGGGCAATCTGCATGACTGCCAGGGGTTGAGAGGCAGTTTCTTGACGTAATTGAGCTAAAATAGGAGATTCTCGCAGACAGATAGATTGATAATAGGAATAAAATTGTTGATCGAGTCCAAGAGTTTGATTAGCCATAAAAAAATTGCTAAAGGATAGAGTTATCGAGTAAAATTCTGGGTAATCTGAAGCTAGAGAGAGCGTATTGGTTGACCAAAAAGGAAGACTTGGCAGGAAGCAAATCATGATGAAACCCGACTCGGATCATCTCTTTAACGAGGATCTCGAACAGCTGTTAGAGAGTTTAGAAGACAAAGACGCCGACGGTGACGAGGCTCTAGAGGAACTGTTTGGCGATAGTATCAATTGGGAAGAATCCGCCACTAATGATCTTTATTCTACCCCCGGACCGGCTCCCAAGTTAGAACCGGAAGATGGGGATGATCTCGAATCTCTGCTGCTAGAAAACGCGGTGGTCCTGGACTCAGAAGCAATTATAGCCATCGGCAACCCCAATTTTTACGACAGCCTCGAAGACTTAGAAGCTTTTCTGGAAAAACCCACGCCACCGGCGCAACCGCCACTACCAGACATCTTTGAATCCCTAGAGGCCTTCCTCTGGGAATCCCCAGCAGTGGACTGGGTGGCCGCGGTGGAACCTCTGAAAGGGTTAGAATCACTGGAAATTGCCCCAGAAAGCCTCCTAGAGGATGAATTCAAGGATTTAGAAAAACTCCTCGAAGAAACCAATCAGGTGATGGCAGCAAATCCGGCGGCCAGTGTCAGTCCGCCAGTCGGGTCAAAAAACCTGCGTCCCCTTGTCAGTAAAGCTTTTGAACAGACGATGCGGGTGCCGATCAAACAATTGGATAACCTCAGCAATCTGATCGGGGAACTGGTGGTTAAACGCAATCGCCTTGAAGAGGAACAGGATCGCCTGCGTCTCTTTTTAGATAATTTGCTAACCTGCGTCCAACATCTGGGTGATGTGGGCAGTCGGATGCAGGATCTCTATGAAAGAAGCCTCCTAGAAGGGGCTTTACTGGCTAGTCGCAATTCCGGTGGTGCCATCGGTTACGGTAGAGTTCAGGGAGAAAATCAGGGGGATTCGGCCATGGCCGGCGAACTAGATGCCCTAGAGATCGACCGTTTTACCGATTTCCATTTATTATCCCAAGAGATGATCGAATTGATCGTACGAGTGCGAGAATCGGCCTCTGATCTTCAATTTGTCGTCGATGAAACCGATCAGGTGACGCGCAGTCTGCGACAGGCCACCACCCAACTACAGGAAGGGATGACCAAATCGCGCATGGTTCCCTTTAGTCAAACCGCCGAACGTCTACCCCGGGCAATTCGCGATATTTCCCTGAAACTCGATAAACAAGCCAAATTAAGAGTGGAAGGGGGTGATGTTCTCATCGATAAGATGCTCCTCGAACATCTCAATAGTCCCATGACCCATCTGGTCAACAATGCGATCACCCACGGCATTGAATCACCCCAAGAACGCATGGCCAAAGGGAAACCTGCCCTCGGTACCATCTCTGTCCGGGCATTCCTACAGGGGAATCAAACCGTGATCACCGTTGGTGATGATGGGGCCGGTATTGATGCTGATCAGGTGAAACGCAAGGCGATCGAAAAAGGCCTGATCGGCGCTCAGGAAGCTGAACACCTCAGTCCCCAAGAAGTCTATGAACTCCTCTTTCACCCCGGTTTTAGTACCAAAGATCAGGCCGATGATTTTTCCGGTCGTGGGGTGGGTTTAGATGTGGTGCGGACCAGTTTAATCGATGTGCGCGGGACTGTTACTATTGACTCGGTACTGGGCAAAGGAAGCACTTTTACGCTCCGTTTACCCCTAACCCTGACTATCTGTAAGGCCCTCTGTTGTGTTAGTAATCATGCGCGCATCGGTTTCTCCATGGACGGAGTGGAAGATATGAAGGATTTCCGGGCCAGCGAGATGCAAATGGATAGGGAGGGACGGCGCTGCGTTTTCTGGCAAAATACTTTACTACCCTTCCAACCCTTGAGCGAATTGCTTTCCTACAATCGGCAACTAAGTCGCGGTAGTTTTTATACTGGCAAACAGGAGCAAGACTCTTTTTCGATCGTGATCCTGCGAGGTGGTAATAATCTCCTCGCAGTACAGGTGGATCAAGTGATCGGTGAACTGGAAATCGTCATCAAACAGATCGAAGGACCGATTCCGAAAACGGCTGGGATTGCTGGGGCGACGGTTTTGGGCGATGGTACGGTGATGCCGATCGGCGATGTGTTAGAGTTAATCGACATCGCCAGGGGTCGTCTGCGTACCGATAACGGTGGTCTTTGGCGCCAACCTGCCCCCCCCGTAGGGGTGGAAACTAGGCAAAAATCGGGGGCTATGGTTCTGATTGTCGATGATTCGATTACTGTCCGGGGATTGCTCTCTTTAAGCTTTAGTAAAGCCGGTTATCGTGTGGAACAGGCCCGGGATGGTCAAGAAGCTTGGGAAAAATTACGCGGCGGTTTGCCCTGTGATATCGTTTTCTGCGATATCGAGATGCCCCGCATGAATGGCCTAGAATTACTGTATAATTTGCAAAAAGACCCCCGATTAGCGTCGATTCCCGTGGCTTTATTGACTTCCCGAGGAGCGGAACGTCATCGTCAGGTGGCGGCGACATTAGGGGCTAGTGGTTATTTTACCAAGCCCTACACGGAAAGAGATTTACTCTCGGCGGCTGAAAGAATGATTGCGGGGGAAGTGTTACTAGCTAATAGTATTAAAGCGACTCGTAATCAGCCTTTATCCCCCGATGCAACGATTATTGACAGTAATCCCGCTAATTTCTTTGCACAATCGACTCCTCGGGTCTTGATTGTCGATGATTCGGTAACGGCGCGGGAAATGTTAGCGATTTCTTTGGTGAAAGCTGGTTATCGCATTGAAGAGGCCCGAGACGGTTTAGAAGCATGGGAAAAATTACGGGCTGGATTAGCTTGTGATCTGATTCTCTGCGATCTCGAAATGCCTCGCCTGAATGGGTTAGAATTGCTCTCTCGTCTGCAAGAGGATGAACAACTTCAGGGGATACCAGTAGCGATGATTACCTCGCGAGGGTCGCAAAAAATGCAGCATCTCGCCGCTGCTAAAGGGGCAAAAGGTTATTTTGTCAAGCCCTATATTGAGGATGTTTTACTGTCGGCAGCCCAACGTTTAATCGCTGGTGAGGTGTTAATCCAAAAAGAAAGTCCCGCGGATTAAGTTCAGTTGGAGTTAAGTTTTATCGAGGAGAATTTCCACTAAGGTTTTTACCGTTTTCTCTAACTGTTCGACGCGCTGCTCTAAACTAAGAGAAAGACCGGGAGGTTTTAAACCATGAATCGCTTGCAAAAATGCCTCCCATCCCTTTGAGCATTTAATATTGTAGGCTTCTTTATAGGCTTTATAGGCATTATTATAGTTACCGTAAAGGGAGATAATATCATCTTTAGTTAAATTTCCTTCAGGCAAAGACTTATGGGCAATATTCAAATTTTGCTCGCTTAAACTATTTAAAACTTCTTGCAAGCGGACAGTCAAAGTTGCCGTAATTCCGTAAACTTGGGCGGCATTTTTTAGATCCTGCTGGTGCAAATCTTCTAGGTTAGCAATTAATTTACTGATTCTAGACATGATTGATTTTACTCCTTAACTGATTTATTTATCTAGCAAAGATTTGTTGATATTTGACTGACCACTCCCCATTTGTGGCCGGTCAGGATCGGAGGGCAAGTTATTATCTATCGAACCAAAATCTTCCCAGTTATCATCGAGAAATAGAGATTTCACTAAAGTCCATAAAATAGTTAGCTTTCCATATACAGACTTGGTACTACGGACATTATGGGCCGCCACTTTTACTTCCATTTCAATCTGCTTTAATTCAGCAATAACTTTCTCTCGCTCCGCCGTAATTTTGGCTTTTTCTTCAGTTAAATTCCGCATTTCTGAAGTTAAAGAATCTAATTCTTTTTGCAGGTCAACATTAGTGGCAGATATTTCAACAATTTGGTCTTTTAAATGACTGTTATCATCTCGATATTGCTGATTCCATCGTTTATATTGTCCTTGAGAGCTTCGCAGGGACTTAATTACAGCAACAGCTTCTTGTAACTCCCGATTATCTGGATAATTTCTGGCTAGTTTATAGAGAGAATCTACTCGATCGTCGATATCCATGTTTATCTACCTCTTTGCCTAGATAATCTTATGATACCCAAGCTTACCGATAAAATTAACCCGAAGAACCAGCCTTTTGGAAAATCATTAAATGTTGTTGGGGCAAAGTCTCGATGATTTCTTCTGGCAGTAAACCGATAGCGGCCATTTCTTTTTCTACCTGTCTGCGGGTCATTTTATGAAGGGCCTTGATGGGAATCAGGGGATTTTCACGACGGTATTCTACTAATACCACCCTACCATCGGGTTTTAAGGATTTGACCAGATTCTCCATCATCTCGCGGGGAGAGGAAAATTCGTGATAAGCATCGACCATTAAAGCTAAATCGATCGCATTTATAGGCAATTGGGGATCGGTTTCTGTGGCGAGAATTGTGGTTATATTCTTCACTTGATTTTCCTCGGCTAAAAAATCAATTGCCCCTAACATTTCCGGTTGCACATCGACAGCGAAAACTTGTTCTACTAAATTCGCCATAGGAAAACTCAAATAACCTGTCCCCGCACCGATATCTGCCACTAGGTCTGTGGGTTTTAAATGTAGTGCGGTGATCAGATCATCGGGTTTTTCCGTGAAACGGCGACTAGGACGTTCTAACCATAACATTTCTTGGTGTCCCATGACTTTAGCGATTTCCCGTCCTAGATAAAATTTACCGATACCATCGCGACTATGAAGCGATCGAATCTGATAATATTCCCCTTGCGCTAAAACTGAAGCATCGTAGGTAAAATTTAATAATCCGAAACCGCAAAAAACCACTATTAGAAACGAGACAATTAAGAAAAATTTTTGCTTAAACAGCATCGGGATTAAAAACGGTGGGCTAGAAAAAATAAATTCCCCGTCCGGGACAGGGAAAAAATCCGTCTTGATCAACAAAACAATTAATCCAAAAATCCCATTAAAGTTTCGGGATCATCGATTTCATTGGAAGCAACGGGACGATTACCCATGACTGTATAAGTTTCGCTAATGTGCAGATGACTGAGAGCGATCGGACGATTGCCAGAAATCGCTAGAGTGCTACTGACTTCCATACCACTAGAGCCGACAGGACGCAATCCACCGACGGAAGAATAGGTACTAACAATTTTCAGATGGCTAACTTCCACGGGACGGCTCCCGGGTAACATTTCATCTTCCGTGAAGTGAAGATGGCTAGTACCAACAGGACGATTTTCGGGTAAGCGATGTTCAGGTTGATAGAATTTTAAGGCTTTGGAAGCCGATTCAGCGTTGTTTTTCACCGAAAGGGCGACCACTTCTTTATCTTTGGCGGTTTTAGCCGTAGTAGCTTTACCGCGTGGGCTGCTGGTCTTTTCTTCTGTGGTTGCTGGGGTTTGAGTCCCGTTCGTTTCTAGATTTTCCACCGTCATAACCTGATACTCCTTTCCGTTAATAGCTTCGGGGAAACGATAAGATTTAAGTTTAGGGTATTCTCGAAGACTTTTAATCTTTTTTTAAAATCCTCTCTAATATTAAGATACATCTTTCTTTCCCAAA
The DNA here is from genome assembly GCF_007095495.1 of Microcystis sp. M_QC_C_20170808_M9Col. Classification (NCBI taxonomy): domain Bacteria; kingdom Bacillati; phylum Cyanobacteriota; class Cyanophyceae; order Chroococcales; family Microcystaceae; genus Microcystis; species Microcystis sp. M_QC_C_20170808_M9Col. The sequence goes on from NZ_SFBZ01000057.1 coordinate 14,222, forward strand.
ACCCTATCAGTGTTGGTAATTTGATTGATAATTTATTTTGCCTGTTCTCTACACCTAGCCGCTAATGTCCGCTTTTCAACTACAAGCACCCTTTCAACCCACTGGGGATCAACCGGCAGCGATCGATCAATTGGTAGATTCCCTGCAAAACCAGCATCGTTTCCAAACCCTCTTAGGGGCAACTGGCACCGGCAAAACCTTCACCATTGCCGCTGTGATCGAGAAAATCGGCAGGCCTACCCTCGTCCTTGCCCATAATAAGACCCTGGCGGCCCAATTATGCAACGAATTGCGGCAATTTTTCCCCAATAACGCCGTGGAATACTTTATCAGCTATTACGACTACTATCAACCGGAGGCTTATATTCCTGTCAGCGATACCTACATCGAAAAGAGTTCTTCAATTAATGATGAGATCGATATGCTGCGCCATTCGGCCACGCGATCGCTGTTTGAACGCAGGGATGTGATCGTAGTCGCTTCCATTAGTTGTATTTATGGTTTGGGAATGCCGGCGGAATACCTAAAAGCGGCGATTTCCTTAACAGTTGGTCAAGAGTTCGACCAAAGGCAATTATTACGGGCCTTGGTGTCAGTGCAGTACAATCGCAATGATTTGGAGTTAACTCGCGGTCGTTTTCGTCTGAAGGGCGATATTTTGGAAATTGTTCCCGCTTACGAGGATCGGGTTATTAAAATTGATTTTTTTGGCGATGAGATTGAAAGTATTCGTTATCTCGATCCCCTGACGGGGGAAGTTTTGCAAAAATTAGAGCGAATTAGTATTTATCCGGCCCGTCACTTTGTTACCCCGGAGGAACGTTTAGAGGTGGCTTGTCGGGATATTAAAACCGAGTTAGATAACCGTTTATTGGAGTTAGAAAAAGCGGGCAAATTACTGGAAGCGCAACGTTTGGATCAGCGGACTCGTTATGATTTAGAAATGTTGCAGGAAGTGGGTTATTGTAATGGCGTAGAAAATTATTCGCGGCATTTAGCGGGTAGATTAGCGGGGGAACCGCCGGAATGTTTGGTGGATTATTTTCCCCAAGATTGGTTATTAGTTGTGGATGAATCTCATGTTAGTGTGCCGCAAATTCGCGGGATGTATAATGGCGATCAATCACGAAAAAAAGTTTTGATCGATCACGGGTTTCGTTTACCCAGTGCTGCGGATAATCGTCCTTTGAAGTCGGAAGAATTTTGGCAGAAAGTTAATCAATGTATTTTTGTTTCGGCCACTCCGGGAGATTGGGAATTAGAACAGTCAGAAAATCGCATTGTTGAACAAATTATCCGACCGACGGGAGTTTTAGACCCTGAGATTTTTGTGCGACCAACCGAGGGACAAGTGGATGATTTATTAGGGGAAATTAAGGAGCGAGTGCAGTTAAATGAACGGGTTTTGATTACCACTTTAACTAAACGCATGGCGGAAGATTTAACCGAATACTTGCAAGAAAGGGGAATTAAAGTTAGATATCTACATTCAGAAATTCAATCAATTCAACGGATTGAAATTATCCAAGACCTGCGAGAAGGGGTCTTTGACGTGCTGATCGGGGTGAATTTGCTTCGCGAGGGGTTAGACCTGCCTGAAGTGTCTTTAGTGGCGATTTTAGACGCAGATAAGGAAGGATTTTTAAGGGCTACCCGCTCTTTAATTCAAACTATCGGCCGGGCCGCTCGTCATATTCGCGGTCAGGCAATTCTTTACGGAGATAATCTCACCGATAGTATGATTAATGCGATCGAAGAAACCAAGAGACGGCGCGCTATTCAACAGGAATATAACCAAAAACATGGGATTATTCCGCAACCGATTGTTAAAAGGTCAAGTAATTCAATTTTGGCTTTTCTGGATATTTCCCGTCGCCTAAATTCCCAACAATTAGAGCAGGTTTGTGAGAATATAGAAGAGCTTTCTTTGGAACAAATTCCCGAGTTAATTCAACAACTAGAAGCGCAAATGAAAGAAGCGGCGAAAAATCTAGAATTCGAGTCAGCAGCTAAATATCGTGATCAGATTAAGCAATTACGAGATAAGTTATTAAATCATGTTAGATAAACCTATGACTAGATTTATTCATGACCAGTTTGCCAAAGATTATCTCGAAGAATTATTATCTTCTCTGGGAGAGGTAAAATCGGCACGGGTTGTACGAGGAGAAGTACGAGAAATCGATGTCTGGTTTTCACCCCAGATTCTCGATAATAATCCGAGAGAACTGCTGGGATTACTGGGAAAAATGGCGATTAATACCTGTTTATTTGAACCCTTTCGTAATCCTGTCACCGCTACAGAAATTAGAACTTGTCTGTTAAAACTATTGGAAGTGGAAGGGGAAATTAATCGTCAAGCAAATCGTCAGAAAACGAATCTTAACGATGGGGAAATCCCCCGTCTCTGGATTTTGACTCCCAGTGCTTCCTCGCAACTGTTAGGAGGATTTGGAGCTAAATTAGATGAGGAGAATTGGGGGGAAGGTATCTATTTTTTGGCTCCCTCTTTACGCACGGCAATCACCGTTATCCATCAATTACCTCCAACAGAAGCAACTCTCTGGTTAAGAATTTTAGGCCGGGGAAAAGTACAAGCAAGGGCGATCGATGAGTTAGAATCGTTACCAGAGGACCATCCTTTTCGGGTAAATGCTCTAGAATTATTATTAAACTTGAGAACTTCTTTAACTAACGATCAAGAGCTTGAACAGGAGGACAGAGAGTTAATTATGAGATTATCACCTTTATACACTTCCCGTCTTCAGGAAGAACTGGATGCTGGCCGTCAACAAGGTCTTCAACAAGGTCTTCAACAAGGTCTTCAACAAGGTCTTCAACAAGGTCTTCAACAAGGTCTTCAACAGGGTCTTCAACAGGGAGAACGTCTGGTGGTAGAAAATTTATTGAAAGCTCGTTTTGGTAGTTTAGACCCAGATTTGTCCCTAATCATCGAGCGCATTTTATTATTACCAGTGGAGGAGTTTACCCCTTTAATAATTAATTTATCTCGCACAGAATTAATTGCCCACTTTTCTAATTAAAAGCATAACTCAATCCTTTGATGATACTGGATTTTAAAATTGGCTGATTAACCAGAGCAGTCAATTTTCTGGGCAAATTCGGGGATATTGAGGATCGTTCTGGAACCAGCATCAGCTTTCTTGCTAATTTGTGGCCAATTAGCGGCAATTTAGCTCTGATCACCTGAGAATAGCTTTTCTAAAGCTTCCTTCAAGGTTGGTTCCATGACAATTTTATTTTGATAAGCAACTGTTACTCTAGCGATTGTCGGGACACTATTTTGGTCTGCCACTAGATACAAAGGTTCTACATAAAGCAGCGATTGTTCAATGGGAATAATTAATAGATGTCCTTGCAAAACTTTAGAACCGTCCCGATTCCAAAGGGAAATCTGTTGAGAAATATCTGGATCTTGGTTAATTAAAGCCTCAATTTGATTCGGTCCGTACACTAACCTTTGTTTAGGAAATTGATAGAGTAATAACTTACCATACTCTCTATCGTCTGAACGCGCCGCTAACCAAGCGATTAAATTTTGCCGACTAGAGGGAGTATAGGGATGGAGGAGAATAAATTCTTCTTTGTCGGAATCGGGCAGTTTCATGATTAAATAATAGGGTGATACAGCCTGGGGTTCCGTGCCGTAAATTTCTAGGGGAATTTCCCATTGATCCTCCCGATTATAAAATACTTGCGGATCGGTCATGTGATAGGTTAATAATCTTTCTGCTTGGGTACTAAATAAATCTTCGGGATAACGGATATGACTGCGGAGAGTTTTCGGCATTTCTGCTAAAGATTTAAAGAGATGAGGAAAGATTTTACTCCACGTCTGAATGATTGGATCATTTTCATCGGCAACATAGAAATTCACCGTTCCATGATAGGCATCCACTACCACTTTGACCGAATTGCGAATATAGTTAAATTTATCTTTCCCCGGGTCAGAATAGGGATAGCGATCGCTGATAGTATAAGCATCAATAATCCAATGTAATTTACTACTACTATCGCCCACATCTGCCGCTACTAAATAGGGGTTGCGATCATAATTTAAAAAAGGGGCAATAGTTTGCACGCGATTTTGGATATCACGACGCATTAATAAGCGAGTTTCGGGAGTAAAATCTTGGCTAAATAACATTTGCCAATCCCGCAGATAAAGGGCAAATAGCCAACGTCTCCACCCCGTCCCCACTAGGATTCCTCCCTTACCATCGTAGGTATTATAGACATTTCCATCCCCGCTAGGAAAATCCAATTCTTCTACGGTGGTGGGAGTCATCACATAATTATTAGTTAATTCCCCGTAGTAAATGCGGGGTTTACCAATGGGAATACTATAATCAATTAATTCGCTAGAGGTTTGTAGGGCCCCTTCGTCTTTATTTGTGCCGATATCTTTGACAAAATAGTAGGGTAAACCCCCGGCAGCCACTAAATTAACCGGGGAAAGAGTGAACCCATAACCGTGGGTATAAACGAGATGTTTATTCACCCAAGTGTTAGCAGAAGTGGGAACCCCGCTATAATCTAATTCTCTAGCGGCAATAATGGTCTGTTGTTTTTCGGATATTGGACGTTCCTCGATGTTTTGATGCGATCCTACGCGCACTTGATAGCGATCAATATCAGCATCGGGGAATTTATAATATAATCGAATTTGCTGTAATTGTCGGTTAGTTTCTAGCAGTGGTTTGGTGTCCCAAAGACGAATATTATCGATAGTTAGATGGTTTCTCTCTAAAACTTCGGCATTTAATTCGGCCTGTGGATCGAAAACTTGGGCATCAATTCTATCTAAGTAAAAAGCCGCTCTTGTGGATTGAATACTTCTTTCAATATAGGGTCTTTCTCTCACCAACTCATTCGGTTGTACGACAGTCCTTTGTAATACTCCACTGATAATTGTGCCACTTATCCAAACAATTAAATAGAGAAATACAGGAACTAAGTAGGGAGAAAATACCAATTTTTTCTTGGCTATTTTGTGTAATTTGCGACGGTTTATTTTAGCAAATAATGCTTTTTCTCCTAACCATATAGAGGTTATTCCTGCAATAATTCCCAGAATAATTTCAATAAATTGACCAACATGAATATCGATATAACCCGCACCATAAACTACTCCTTCGGGAGAATAAAGTAGCAGGTAACGCTGAATAATATGATGTAATACTAGCAGCCCCATTAACCCACTCCACAGGGCGTATAAATGACGCAGTTGCGGACGGGAAAACCCCATAAATTTTCCCTGAGAAAGACTATCACCCGAAAAAAGATAGGTTAAAATAACAGCAAAAAGAGTATATATTCCCACACCACCGAGCCATAATTCTAGTAACTGCCACAGGGGTAATTGAAAGATGTAAAAACCTAAATCATTCCCGTATTGAGGATCGTTAATATTGAAAGGAACACCATAAAAATATTTTAAAAAATTCGCCCACTGCCCAGCAATAATAAAAGATAGCATGACAGTGAATACTATAGATATTATTCGCAAAAAGTACTCGGTTTTAATTAATAATCCCAAGACTAAAAGAGCGATAATTAACCCTTGCCACAAATTACTGGAAATATCTGTTAATACTTGCCTAATCCAAACTATTTCCAGAGGAGAACTTAGGGAAGAACTAAGGTTAGGGAGATGAAAATTCGGTGTCCAGAGACTGAGGGCTAGTTTACTGTAATACAATAACATTGACCCGATCCAAGCTCCAATTCCCGTTGCGATAATCAAAAGGCCGAGTAAATTAATACTAGGAGATTGAGGACTAAGAGGATAACTATCTTCCCGGGGTTTTTGCCAACGAAAACGCTGGGCTAAACGTAAATTAGTAAAAATAAAGAGTAGAGAAAGAATCGCACTTCCCCAACCTAATCCTAGTTGCCAAGATAATTGTTTCAGGAAAGTGTTTAAATAACCCATCTCGGTAAACCAGAGGCTATTGGCTACCACTAATACCCCCAACTGCCCGATCACAAGGCAGCCGAGAAACAGTAAAATAGGTTTAGCGATCGAGCTTCGGTTATGTCTGATCAGCATAAATAAAGTGATAAGGGAGAGTCTTTTTTCATTCTAGCGATTTTAGTTTCTCCCTGCTGCTTTTTCTTAATTTAAAGATAAACTTAAGAAACTATAGCCAGTTTAGGGCGATAATTTCGCTTAAAATCAGCCATTTTAGCTAGGATTAGCAGACTGGAGTATTTCCCGAAAAATCCTGCGTCGATAGGAAGGAGATTCATTACTCATATTCCATAAAGTTTCGTAGAAAAAGAAAGAAACGCCAAAATTTTCTTGTCTCGATTTTTCCACTTGTTGAGTAATATTAACCATCGGAATCGGACGACCTTTTAAACCAGATAAAATCCCAATAGCCACGGGGATAGATTCTCTAGCTTGCTGTAATTCTGGTTGCGATAATTCCCAGTCAAAGGCGTTCATATCAGTTCGATACACTTGCACTACTAATTCATCAATCAAGTTTTTTTGTTGCCATTTTTGCCAATCTAAAAGATAGGATTCTAGGGAAAAAGTGTAGGGATTAGGAGATAGGGAAATAATTGCTTTAGGTTGATGCTTTTTAATCGTCTGGGCTAAACTATTCATATAGTCAGTAATTTTATTGGCCCGCCATTGAATCCATGCTTTATCTTGGTAATCTTGCGGTGGTAATTGTCCAGAATGTTCCCTTTGATAGAGTTTAATTGTAGTTTCATCATAGCCAAAATCGGCGGGATAACCAAAATGGTCATCAAACTGAATTCCTTCTATATCGTAGTTAGTAATAATCTCGCTGACTAAATCGGTAATAAAGTTTTGTACCTGCGGATGTAAGGGATTTAACCACACCCGTTGATGCACTTTTCCTTCCCACCAAATCACACTTTTATCCTGTCTTTGGGTTAACCAATCGGGATGTCGTTTGGCTAATTCTGAATCCGCAGGAGCCATAAAACCAAATTCAAACCAGGGAATAATTCTTAATTTTTTCCGATGACCTTGGCTAATTATTTCCTCTAAAAAGTCGCGATTTTTTAAAGATTCATGGGGATCGATCGCTCGTCCCGTAACTTTTTCTGCTACCTTAGAAGGATAGAGTGTATAACCCCAATTCCAGACCGTGGGATAAATAGTGTTAAAGTTTAAATCGGCCAACCTATCAAGGGCATCTTTTAGGATTTCCGGTTTAAATAATACCTCACTATCGATATTAGTTAACCAAACTCCACGAATTTCGAGGTTTTCTTGGGTTTGATTGGTGGATTGTGCGGGAAAATTAAAGGTTATCGTCATGATACAAGCAAAGATAATTAAAAATATTAACCAGCTTATTTTCCCGTATCTTTGACTATAAATCACCCAACTATCGGCGAAATTATTAAAAGTTTTACTGATTCTATTCATCATGGGAAATGGGGAAGTGGGGAAATGGGGAAGTGGGGAAGTGGGGAGGTGGGGAGGTGGGGAAATTGAACTACAACCCTAAAACCCCAAAACCCCAACCCCTAAAATCTATCTCCTGCCTGCTGCTGACTGCCTCCTGACTGATAAAATAACTAAATTATCTCTCTAAATTGCGAGGATCTAGGGCATCGCGTAAACCATCACCGAGTAAATTAAAAGCTAAAACGGTGAGAATAATTAACAAAGCAGCTGGCCAAATTAACCAGGGTTGTAGAACAATAATTGAGGCATTGGTAGCCAGAGAAAGCATATTTCCCCAACTAGGATCTGGTTGTTGAATTCCCAAACCAATTAAACTTAAAACCGATTCGGCCACGATAAACCCCGGCACGGCTAACGTAGCAGAAATAATGATATAACTGGCAGTTTGGGGCAGCACATGACGTAGAATAATATAAAGGGGTTTTGCTCCCATAGCTTTAGCGGCCTGAATAAATTCCTGTTCTTTCAGGGATAAAACTTGACCGCGAATTACCCGCGCTAATCCCGACCAACTGATAAAAGAAGTAATCAGGACGATTAATAAAAAGCGTTGGGTGCTGGTTAATCCTGCGGGTAAAACGGCCGCTAGGGCCACGAGTAAATATATGCCGGGGATAGTCATTAAAACTTCCACAAAACGCATTAAAATCGCATCTAACCAACCGCCAAAATAGCCAGAAACGCCACCGACAAATAAACCGATAGGGAAAGAAATTAAAATCCCGACCAAACCGATAAATAAACTAATTCTGCCCCCGAAAATCAAGCGACTAAAACTATCGCGTCCTGATTCGTCGGTTCCCAATATATTGATTCTACCATCGCCGATGACTCCGAACAGATGGAGATCAAAAGGGATACCGGGGAATAAAGTTACTTCCTGCCATTTTGGCGGCAAAGGTAGGCGAATTTGACCGAAATTATAGGTTTCACCCTTAACCAAGAGACGCAGCGGCAAGGGGTTGTTAAAATCTCTCATTAGCTTCCGCTCACCAGTTTCTATATTAATAGCACTTTGAGTGGTGGGATAGACGTGGGGGCCAATCCACTCACCCTTGTTACTTCCCGACTGCGAGCGCCAAAAGATTTGGGTGGGGGGTAGGAGAGACTGACCGGGTTGGGAGGAGTAGGGAGAGTAGGGAGCGACAAAATCCGCCGCCATTACGCTTAAATAGAAGATTAACAGTAAAACTGCTCCCCAACGGGCGAGAGGATTATCTTTGAGTTTGTGCCACCATTCCATAGGCGATGAGGTCAATAGGAGAGTTAATCTTTATTTTGCTAGTCTGATTGCTACAATTTATCATACCAACAAAAAAGCTGTCTAATGTTTATTAATCCCCTTGTTTATGAGAAATCTTCTGTCTATCGTCAAGATTTTGAGACAGCGCAACCGTTTAAGCATTTGGTCATCGATAATTTTTTAGTTAGGGAGCAAGCGCAAATTTTGCTGGAAAATTTTCCCAGTTTTAATCCGCAAAAAGCCATTAGTGAGTTAGGAAAAGTTGGCGGGAAGGCGGTTAATGAGGATTTAATCGGTTTAGGGGGTGTTTATCAACAGTTTGGCCGCTACATTCAAGCTCAAGAGTTTCTCGAGTTAATTTCCCAATTAACTGGTATCGATAATTTAATTCCAGACCCTAGTTTTTATGGGGGTGGAACCCACGAAAATTTACAGGGTCAAGAATTAGACCCTCACATTGATTTTAACCTCGATGAGCGTCACTGGTATCATCGCCGCTTGAATTTATTAATCTATTTAAATCCCCAATGGCAAGCAGATTGGGGAGGGAATCTCGAGTTACATTCCAATCCCCGTCAACCGGAAGAAAATCAGATTAAATCTTTTGTACCTATCTTTAATCGTTGTCTTATTTTTGAAACCAATGAATATTCATGGCATGGATTTTCTCAGATTAATTTACCAGAAAATAAACGGCATTTATCGCGTAAATCTCTGTCTATCTATCTCTATACCAAAGAACGTCCGAACCAGGAATTATCACCATCTCATACAACTTTTTACATCCCGCGCCCGCTGCCAGAAAATATTCAACCCCATCAAGTTTTAAGCTCAGAAGATTACCAACAAATTAAAATTTTACTGAAAAGACGGGATGATTTAATTCGTTTTTATCAAGATAGAGAACTGAAAGAATCTCAGGATTTAGTTAGTTTAAAATCCCATATTAAGCGCTATCTATCCCTCCAATATCCTCGCCTATGGAAAATTATTAAAAGTTTACTCCGTTGGCGAAAGTGACCTGAGAAAAAATCCCTACTTTCCAATCAGAGAGAGTAGGGAATAATCAAAAAAAACTAACTGGGAACTTAACTTAATAACTGGGTAGCACGCGCAGTTAAAGCATTGGCAGTTAAGCCATTATAGGCCATAATTTCCCCGGCACTGGCGGTGGTTTCTCCCCGTTTCCAAGCGAAGACATCCCGACGCGCATTACTGCGTAACATAATTGGTTCTAACATGGCGCTTGTACCACCAGTTACTCCGATTAAAGCATCACCAGCAAAGAGACTGTCAAAACCAGCATCATCGAGGAAATTATTATCAGCTGCCGAGCTAGTTTCACTCATCACATCGCTAGGACGGTAGAGACGACGGGGATTAATTACCGAGACGATTTTTACACCGATTCCCGCTGCTTCTAACTGTTGTGCAGACTCAAAGACGGGTAATAAAGTCATATCGCCAATGACGGCAAAAACAACTTTTTTACTGCCTTCCGATTCGTGGAGAATTACGCCGCCTTTTTCTAAAGCTTGACGGGTTTGCTCAAAAGTGGTTCGCATCGGTAAAGGCGATTTACTAGCGGTGATTGTAATGCCTTTATTGCTAGTTCCTAACGCCCATTCATAACAGACTTGAATACTGTTAGCATCGCAGGGAAAGAGAGGAAAAATATTGCCATTTCGCATCATAGCGGCGAAATAATTTTCAATCTCTGGGCGTTGGTGTGTCCAACCATTACGCCCTTGCTCTAAGGCTCCGGCGGTGAATAAAGTAATAGTAGAAGGGGTGGGACGACGTAACTCGGCCATCGCTTGGGTTACAGTCTGCCAAATCGGTAAACCATTGATAGCAAAAGACTCGTAGGAACACCATAAAGTCCGCCCTCCCAAGAGAGATAAACCGACGGCTAATCCAGCACAGGCATCCTCGCTTAAAGGCTCATAAACTTGACCGTTAGGTGCTTGGAAATAGGTATCATCGCTGGTGGGGTGAATAATCTTTAAACCGACGTTAATATTATTAATTCCCGAAGCGGCATTACCATCAGCATTTGTGACAACAAAATTGGGGTCAGCTTTACCCACAGCTACCACTAATTCCCCCATGGCAGTGGTGGCTACTTTTTTATCTCCACCCACAGTATATTCGGTCATCGGTAAGGTTCCTAAATCCGGCAGCGGGAAGACTTTTTCCGTTACCACTGTTTCCACTGCCGGACCGCCTCCAGAGCGCTCGAAATTAGTACGAACAATTGCCCAAGCTTCAGGGGGTAAAGCGCGTTCCTGTAAGGCAGCAACGATATAATCTTTTTCTAAAGAATCTCCCGGATAAAGATTATGGGAAGCCGCTCCCCGTTTGTGAACTCCTGCCCCTTTAAGTTGTTTAATAATGATCACCGTTAGTTTACCACCTAGAGCTAATTGGGCGGCTTTATCCGTGGCCATTAACACCGCTTTTATGAACTCTAGACGCTGGTTAAAAGAGAATTTGGTGCTATCTACATATTCCCCATTTTGATTAGCATCATCGAAGTCTTTGGCATTAATGAGAATCACTTCCTCGAAACCATTACCGCGCCAATAGGCCTCCATTTCGGCGTTAGTTTTCAGGGACACCATGCTATGGTGTTCTTGGGAATAGCCATTCCAAACTAAAATCGGCAGAAAATTGGTAATTTCAGGGTAAGCAGTGTGAAAATGACCAAAACTACTCATAATGTAGGGTTCTCCTAAACCACCATCCCCGATAGTCACAGGGAAAAGGGTATTAGGGTGTAATTTGGCCGCCGCCATGGCAAAATGTTGGCCTTGGCCCAAAGGACCAGCCGGCCCGAGCAGTCCGGGGATTTGTCCGGAAAGATGCCCTAAAAGTCCGTGTTTTTCCCGAAAACGTTCTCCCAATTCCCTGACGTTGCTGATGCCCATGGCTTCGAGAGAGCGATCGAGAAAGACGTTACTATAAAAACCGGGGGCATGATGGCCCACTTCGGTGAAGATATTTTTCTGGCCTAACATCATCAAAGAGGCAATTACGTCGGCAGCGCTGGCAAAACCGCCGGGGTGTCCCGATTCTTTGGTAGCGGTGATTTGTAGGGTGAGGTAACGCAAAGCATCGGCGGCTAGGAGGGTTTGATAGATAGCATTCGGGTCATTAGCGGCAATAATAGCGGTTTTTCCCTCAGCGATAGCGGCTTTTCCTGCATATTTATCAAATTCGGGTAAGGAACCCCCAAAATATTTTATTCCTTGACAAAAATCGGGAATTGTGCTAGTAGCTGTCATAAAATTAATATACCCCTTTACATACAGGCAATCGTTAAAACTATCTTACAGTTAGCGGTAACTCTCGATAGATGCGATATTACACGGGGTTTCCATAGGCGATCGACTATTTGTGCTACACTGATCGCCAATGTTAACGATAAAATTAATCCTATTGATCATGTTAAATAGCAACCAATTACAGGATTTAATCAGTAAATCCCTACGTTATCTATTAATTATCGGCACTATTGCCCCCCTAACTTCCTTAGAAGCCCGCCCAGTCCAAGCCACTCCTCCGAGTAGTCCTGCACCCGCTAAAGAGGCGATTGCTCCTATCCCCGCAGAAAGCAAAGATTACACCCTAGGAGAAGGAGATAAAGTGCGCGTCACCATCTACCAAGTCGCGGATTTAAGCGGCGATTTCCTTGTTTTAGCCGATGGAACCCTGACTTTACCTCTGATTGGTAGCGTCAAAGTGGAAGGAATGACCGTCACCGAAGCCGGCCAAACCTTGGCCAAACGTTACGCCACCTATCTCAAACGTCCCGTGGTTACTGTTAGCATTCTCACCCCCCGGCCCCTGCAAATCGCCATCGCGGGGGAAGTCAATCGTCCGGGTACTTATACAATTAACCCCGAACAAAGCCAAAAAACGCCCCTATTGACCGAAATAATCCGGCAAGCAGGGGGAGTGACTACGGTGGCCGATATTGGTCAAGTTCAAATCCGACGCAACCTCAAGGGACAAGAACAGCTAATTCAAGCGAATCTCTGGCAATTAATCCAAAAAGGCGATAAAACCCAAGATATTAGCCTCAGAGATGGCGATAGCATCGTTATTCCCACTAAAACAACCCTTAGCGTCGGGGAAGTCAATCAATTAGCCGATGCCAATTTTGGACTAGATAGCGATCGAGAAATTAATGTTACTGTGGTGGGAGAAGTTTATCGTCCAGGGTCCCATCGTATTGTCCCCACTGCCAACAATAACAATAACAACAATAATGACCAAGATCGCGGCGGCACCAGGAAACCGGCCCGACTAACCCAAGCTATCCAACAAGCGGGAGGCATCAAACCTCTGGCCGATATCCGACAGGTACAAGTGCTGCGTTATACTCGTGACGGTTCCCAGCAGAAAATCCCCGTAGATCTCTGGAGTTTGCTCGATAAAGGTGATATGACCGGCGATATCTTTCTTCAAGAAGGTGATACGGTGATTATCCCCACCGCTACTGAAATCTCGGCCAAGGAATCGGAAACCCTAGCATCGGCCAGTTTTGCCCCTAAAACCATTAACGTGAAAGTGGTCGGGGAGGTGAAAAAACCGGGGACAATTGAAGTTCCTCCCAATACCCCTCTCAATCAGGCAATTTTAACCGCAGGAGACTTTGATAAGCGTCGGGCCAATCAGTCCACAGTGGAATTAATTCGTCTCAATCCTAACGGGACCGTTACCAAAACCTCAATTAACATCGATTTTTCCCAGGGTATCAACGAGAAAACTAACCCGATTCTCCGCAATAATGATGTGGTGGTGGTTCATCGTAGCGGTCTGGCCTCTGCTACCGACACCCTCGGCACGGTTTTAAGTCCCTTTACCGGTCTGACAGGCTTTTTCAACGGATTTTTTAATCTTTTCCGTTAAAAAACTTCACTTTAACCCGATGTCATTAGCTCAGTAATCGAGCTAATAATAGATATAGAAACGGCGAAAAGTCGTGAGCAGTCACGGCTTTTCTGCTCCATAGACTCAGGAAAGAAAACTATGATTTTTCTCCTTACTCTAGCCCTAATCTCCCTGTCGATTAGCTACAATGTTCAAGGCGAAATAATTAGCCTCAGTACCCGCTTATTAGGTCTTTTTTGTGGCTTATTAAGTTTGTTCTTTACACCCCTACCGGTAAAAGTTTTTATCCTTGTCACCTTAGTCGTCTTCAGCTGGGATTTTCAGCCCTAAACCCGACTGAAACCCTAAGCATACTTAACCCATCAAAAAACTGTTATGCAAAAACGCTATCTCGGTCAGACTAATATAGAAATTACCCCCCTTCTCGTGGGTACTTGGCAAGCAGGAAAAAAGATGTGGGCAGGTATTGAAGATGAGGAAAGTATTCAAGCCATTCGTGCCGCTTTTGAGGCAGGAATTACCACTGTAGATACAGCCGAAATCTACGGGGAAGGTCACTCGGAATTGATTGTCGCTCAAGCCTTGGCCGATGTGCGAGAACAGGTAATTTATGCCACCAAAGTTTTTGCTAATCACCTCAAATATGAGAAAGTTATCGCAGCTTGCCATCGCTCTTTAAAAAACCTCCAAACTGATTATATAGATATTTACCAAATTCATTGGCCTAGTGGCTCATGGAACACGGAAATAGTGCCTATTTCTGAAACTATGGCCGCTCTTAATTATCTGAAAGCACAGGGAAAAATTCGCGCTATAGGGGTTTCCAATTTCTCCCGCTCTCAACTGGAAGAAGCTGGTCAATACGCCAGAATTGAGAGTATTCAACCTCCCTATTCTCTCTTTTGGCGCTCGGTAGAAAAGGAAATTATGCCCTATTGTATAGACAATAATATTTCTATTCTAGCCTATTCTCCCCTTGCCCAAGGTTTATTAACAGGAAAATTTAGAAACGGTTATCAGTTGGCAGCGGAGGACCATAGAATTAAAAATAAACTCTTTCATGGCGAAAACTTTCAGAGGGTACAAGCGGCTTTAAATCAATTAGAACCGATTGCTGAACGCTATAATTGTTCCCTAGCTCAATTATCTCTGGCTTGGTTAATTAAGCAACCACAAACTAATGCAATTGCTGGGGTAAGAAATGCTGCTCAAGCAGTTAATAACGCTCAGGCAATGACAATTAATTTAACCCCGGAAGACCTAAAATTAATTGATAATATTGGTAAACAGGTAACTGATTTCTTGGATGATAATCCCGTGTTGTGGGATTTCTAAGAATTATACAGCAGTTATCCTAAGGGTGAGGATAGAAGTTTTGGTGGGTGCATCTCAACATTTGCAGAAATACCGACAATCAGCAATTATCAGTGACTCTTAAATTGGTACAAAAATATGAACAATCGCGTCTAAGCATCCCACCGAAAAACTAATGCGCTCCGGGGTTTGGGGGCGGTGCCACGACCCCAACGGGGGGTTTGGGGGGTAGAACCCCCCAAAAGCTTGGATTGAGTGATAAAATCGGAAGTAACGCCCAATTTTAAAAGAGAGTTTCCCTTTAAAAATCCCAACTTAGTAGATTTACGAAAGTGAGATTCAGTTCCTGTTCTTTGATTGTAACTGGCTACTTAGTTGATGATAGGTGGTGCGTTAGTAACGCACCCTACGTTTTACTTAGTAGATTTACAAAAGTGAGATGCACCCTATTTAATTCTCAGGAAAAAGCCTGTATAATGACAGCTATAGTCCGATTCTTACCGCAGGATTATCCCTATGGCTAAATCCAAAAAACACAATCTGCAATGGATTAAAGAAACCCTCGACTTAAATCCAGATCATAACTGGAAATCTAGTCCGGGTAACAGTATTTTTGTAGCTGGTCGCGGTGCAGTGCGCTTTGAAGTTCCTCAAGATTGGCATTTTGAACCCGATGATAATTCCTTTCGTTTTTTAGATAGAAAACCCCCCGATGATGATTGTCGTTTAGAGGTTTCCTATAATTTACTTCCCCCCGGAGATTGGAAAGAATTACCCCTAAAAGGAATGGTCAAAAAGTTAGCTCGTGAAGATAGCCGCAATCCTCACGAAATTGGCGAAGTTATCCAAGAAAAACGCCAAACCGTACGCATTGTTTGGGTACAAATTCAATTCATCGACCCCCAAGAAAATCGGCCAGCTTATTCGCGCATTGCCGTGGGCATTGGTTCCGGGGTTCAATGTTTAATTACTATGGATTATTGGGTCGATGATGCGGAAAAATTCACCCCCGTCTGGGATACGGTTATCTCCTCTCTGGTGTTAGGTTTATACATTCGTGATCCCCGCAGCGGTTTAGCTTTCCCCGACTAAAGGTAATAGCAATTTTGCAGGAAAATTTCCTTGACAAAAAACCTTAATTGTGATAATAGAAAAATCGATCGCTCGACTCTGGTGGGGATAGCTGCCGGTCCCCGCATTGACGGGATGTGCAGGAAAGCAAGAGGCACTCAGACTTAAACGCAAGCTATGACCTTGAGGAATAGTGATAAAAGTGGCCTGTAGGGCAATATTTAGGGGCGATTCGGGATTATTTACCCGCTTATAACCCTGAGTGATATTAAAAACTCGACCATCGGGGGTAACTTGAGAAACCACCGCGCAGATATCGAAACTAACCGCGTCTGCTTGACAATAACAATCCAGACGGGGACTACCCAAAATCGTTAAATCTTTCTCTAGGGGGGGAGAAGTGTAGGTAATCACATCACTGCGACAGTCTAGCATGGTGCGATCGAATATTCCCCCCGGTAGGGCGCTATGACCTCCTAAAGATGGGACCGGTCGCCAAGGATCGTGAACGATGGTATCTTCGATCGCAGGTTCTAACAAAATCGCGCTTAATTTCCCCTCATCCTCGCGCAGATTGGCTAAACCTTGACTAGCAAGATAATAAATTTGCTGATTTTCTCTGGGAAACTTCTCCAGATATCGCCATTGATTAGACCCCATTTGAAATAGATACATAGGAGGATTTTTTAATAACTCCGTTTCCTGACCTTTTAAGAAATAATCAAACCATTGCAGCTGCATTTTATCCACAGGACTAATTGCCTCTTGACCATAATCTATCTCTCCTACTTTTCTCCCCCAGGGTAGATGAGTCCAAGCACCAATAATTAGCTGTTGGGGATAGATAGAACGCGCTTGCATTTCTTGGTATAAACCCAAAGTTCCCCGGAGATGAGGATCGAACCAACCTCCGATATGTAACATCGGTAAATCGATATTTTTTAACAGGTGTTGCGGTGATAAATTTTGCCAATAGTCATCGGGAAGATAACGAGTAATCCAATCGTGATAAAAAGAATCAGCAGCTAAATCTTGCAGAATTTGGGGAGAGGCAGCAATAGGATCAAAAAGGGGTAAATTTCGGGAAGCTACCCAGAGTTTTTGATAGGCAGTTTCGTCCCCTTTCAATCTAGCTGTTTCCGCTGCTAATTGTATTGCCCAAGCGAGATTATATTGTAAATTAAATGCTTCATTTTCATAGCCCCAATCTCGATATAAATCGTGAGCGATCATTGCTGGGCAAATAGTTTTTAAAGCAGCATGACCATTAGTAGCGGCGTATAATTGAGTCATTCCCTGATAGGAAAAACCATACATTCCCACCACACCCGTATTATTGGGAATAGTTAAAACCCATTCAATGGTTTCTAATCCGTCGCTAATTTCATGGGCAAATAAATTAAAATTTCCCGTCGAGTTTCCCCGTCCCCGGACATCCTGAATTACCACAATATAACCCTGACGTGCATACCAGCTAGGATGGGCATAAACCACCGTGGAAGC
Source organism: Microcystis sp. M_QC_C_20170808_M9Col (assembly GCF_007095495.1). NCBI lineage: Bacteria > Bacillati > Cyanobacteriota > Cyanophyceae > Chroococcales > Microcystaceae > Microcystis > Microcystis sp. M_QC_C_20170808_M9Col. The sequence continues at coordinate 31,729 of NZ_SFBZ01000057.1, forward strand.
GATCGCTTTTCCGTAGGGTTGTCGCATTAGTAAAATGGGCAAAGATTCCCTACTATCGGGACGATAAATATCGGCAACTAAACTAATTCCATCTCTGGTGATTAAACTAGCCGTTTCTTTTTTTATGGGGTAGGGATTAAGCATTATTATCTCTTTCAAATAAAAAATACTGTCGGGTGGCTCAATCGAGAAAACTTGACAAAGACCAGATAAAGCTTAACTAAATGTTACAATAGAGGCGGACTGCCTCAACTGCCTAGGACTGGAGAAAAATCAGCGATGCTACGACTAGAGAGAATTAGTAAGATTTACCCGACGGGAGAAGTGTTAAAAGATGTCACTTGGGAAGTAAAAACTGGCGATCGCATCGGGTTGGTGGGAGTCAATGGGGCCGGAAAATCCACCCAGCTGAAAATTATTATGGGGGAAGTGGAACCCACCGCCGGGGAGATCATCCGTCCTACCAGTCTCCATATCGGCTATCTTACCCAAGAATTTGAAGTGGATCCCCGTCGGACGGTACGGGAGGAATTTTGGACGGTGTTTCAAGAAGCGAATCAAGTCCACCATCAACTAATAGAAATTCCCCAGCGCATGGAAAAAGCTGATCCCGAAGAATTAGATCGCTTAATTCATCAATTGGATCGCCTACAAAGACAATTTGAAGGGTTAGATGGTTACGGATTAGAAGCGCGCATCGAGAAAATTTTACCAGAAATGGGCTTTACTAGCGATGACGGCGATCGCTTGGTAAGTTCCTTTAGTGGTGGTTGGCAAATGCGGATGAGTTTAGGTAAAATTCTCCTGCAAACTCCCGATATTTTACTCCTCGATGAACCGACTAACCATTTAGACTTAGAAACCATTGAATGGTTAGAAAAATTCCTCAAGGATTTAACTACTCCCATGGTCATAGTTTCCCACGACCGGGAATTTCTCGATCGTCTCTGTACCAAAATTGTCGAAACTGAAAGGGGAGTTTCTACCACTTATTTAGGTAATTATTCTGCCTACCTACAGCAAAAATACGAACAACAATCTGCTCAGTTAAGTGCCTACGAACGTCAGCAAAAAGAACTAGAAAAACAGCAAGCTTTCGTGGATCGGTTCCGGGCCAGTGCCACCCGCAGTACCCAAGCAAAAAGCCGGGAAAAACAATTAGAAAAGGTAGAAAAAATTGAAGCCCCAATTGCCGATGTGCGTACCTTAAAATTCCAGTTTCCTCCAGCAGTGCGTAGTGGTCGGGAAGTGGTGACAATTAAAAATATTGTTCACATTTACGATGATAAAATTCTCTTTTTGGGAGCAAATCTGGAAATAGAAAGGGGCGATCGAGTGGCGTTTTTAGGACCAAATGGTGCAGGAAAATCCACACTTTTACGTTTAATTGTTGGGTTAGAAGCTCCCACAGAAGGCTCGATCGAAATCGGTAAACATAACGTTATTCCTAGTTATTTTGAGCAGAACCAAGCGGAAGCTTTAGACCTAACTAAAACTGTTTTAAATACCATTCATGATGAAGTTCCCGATTGGAAAGATGTGGAAGTTCGCAGTCTTTTAGGGCGATTTTTATTCAGTGGGGAAACGGTATTAAAAAAAGTAGAATCTTTGAGTGGTGGCGAAAAAGCGCGTCTTGCTTTAGCCAAAATGTTACTTGCTCCCGCTAACTTATTAATTCTCGATGAACCCACTAATCACCTCGATATTCCCGCCAAGGAAATGTTAGAATCGGCTTTAAAAGTTTATGAAGGCACGGTTTTAATTGTTTCCCATGATCGTTATTTTATCTCCCAGGTAGCTAACAAAATTGTCGAGATTCGGGAGGGCGAATTAATTGCCTACGCAGGAGATTATCACTATTATCTAGAAAAACTAGACGAAGAAAAACAAAAAGCCGAACAAAAACGCATTGAAGCAGAAAAAGCGGCCAAAGCTGCTGCTAAACGGGCTAAACAAAAGACCAAAAAAGGTTAGAATATAAAGCATCACCCTATCCACGATTATCTATTCATTAATTAATCTTATGGCAGCTATAAAAGTAGGCGATCGAGTTCCCAATTTTTCTCTCCCTTCCCAAACAGGGGCAACGGTTAATGTCAGCGATTTAATCGGTAAAAAATCCCTGGTAATTTATTTCTATCCCAAAGATGACACTCCGGGTTGTACCGCAGAATCCTGCGCTTTCCGCGATAGTTACGAAGTGTTTACCGACGCGGGTGCGGAAGTTATTGGTATTAGTGCCGATAGTCCCCAATCTCATCAACAATTTGCCCAAAAATATAATCTTCCCTTTACCCTTTTAAGTGATAGCGATAACCGAGTCCGTAAATTATTCGGTGTTCCCTCTACCTTATTCGTCCTCCCCGGACGAGTTACCTATATCATTGATCAAGAGGGAATCGTCAGACATATTTTCGATTCTATGTTAGATTTTAAAGCTCACGTTACCGAATCTTTGAACACAATTAAATCTTTTTAGGTTGATGATTATGCAAGAAATTAAGACATCTATCTCATAATTGGGACAGTTCTGACTTAAAAATAAAATTAATGGTGTGTTAATTTTGACTAACACACCCTCAATCTGCTTTAGTTATTGGCAAAAATGACGGCTGGAAACAGAAGGCTAACATAGGCAAAGCTAACAGCCAAAAGTTTGTCGTTATTCCTTATAAACGTCTAATTGAAATGTTAACTTATACTAAATCCGTTGAGTAGTGGTTTCAAGTTACAACATCCTAAGAAAAGCATTCCCAAATCCGTTCAGCTATGGGATAGAGAGGTGCGTAGTTCAGCCAAGGAGAATTAATCTCTCGAAGTAAAAGTGAAGGGAATTTCTCAAATAGAATTCAGTCTGTTTATATTTGACTATACTTTTACTAACTATATAGTAAAGACTTTCAGGGTGTTTTGCTTGACCACTCCAATGGACTTGCTATAGGAACGATAAAAGTTTAACTTTCTTGGCACGATGCTAAATAACAAACTACAACTTCTGTTAACCAGGGTAGGCCCATGGGCTGTTGGCGGCCTGCTCGGCGGTTTGATCGGCTCTCTGGCCGCGGTACTACTGACTGAGGCAATTAAGCAAACCCTCGATATTGCCTCTAGACTGGATAGCGTCTGGCGACTGCTGCTGCCTCTGGTGGGCGTTACCTTAGCAGTGCTAGTCCTGTTTGGACTGGGTAGGGGGCAACCCGTGCAGACCTTAGCTCCCCGGGGGGCAACTTCCTCTGGTCGCTGGGGTTCTCTCATGGACTGGTACTCCTTCCCCCATGACATTGCTCGCGCCGACCTGACCGGTGACGTGGTGAACGCATCCGGCACCGAAGAGCGGTTCCCTTGGAATCTAGCCCCCTTGCGCGCCCTGGCCATCCTCTCCACCGTTGGACTGGGTGCGCCCATGGGAACAGAATCACCGGCAGCTCATATTGGCGTGGCGACGGGAACCTGGTTAGGTAGCATAAATCCAGCCCTAGGTCAACTGGTGCGGCCGCTGGCCATCGGTGGCGGTGCGGCCAGTGTTTCTGCCCTGATGGGAATCCCTCTGGTGGGCAGCTTTTTTATGTTTGAGTTGAGTCAGCGACGCCAGGTTCCGATCACCCCGGAGCGGGCAGCGGCGATGTTAGCCGGGGGACTGGTGGGATGGGGAGTCAACGCTGCCTTTAAGCTGCAACTGATCCGGCTGGTCGTGCCGCAGGTTGCCCCGACTGACTTCTGGGATGCGGTGGGTGCCACTTTGTTGATCGGAGTGATCGCCGGCACGATTACAGCCCTCACTGGTGAGGCGATCTACTGGGCCAGAGGCTTGCGGGACAGGCCCGCCACTCGTCTCCTGATCGGTGGCCTGGTGATGCTATTCTTGGCGATCGTGATCGGACAGGTGGCGACCCCCGCAGCGGCTTTTGGACCAGGGGGAGCCGCTATCGTCTGGGCCGAAAACATTAAAACAACTCCTTACCATCTGTTAGCGGTAGCTCTGCTCCGGGCCGCGGCCACCACCGCTGCCGTTTTAGCCGGGGGCTGTGGCGGCGTGTTTGTCCCTTTTCTGGCGATCGGCGACCTCAGTGGCCGGGTGTTCGCCACCACCTTTGATATTTCGGGGAATCTGGCGGGTGCGGCGGGGGCAGCGGCCGGTATTGCTGGTGGCTATCGCCTACCTCTGACCGCCATGGCGATGGTGCTGGGGGTGGGTGGCCCAGGGGCAGCCCAGCTAACCTGCCTTGCCACAGTGGTGGTCGCCGCCCTTTCGGGATTGGTGGCCGCACGGGCAGCCAATCAACTCTCCAGTTCCCTGCGCGCAATGTTCCGCTAGAAGCCACCGTCAGGGGATTGACAATCTCCGCCCTAACAGTGCGGAGATTCTTGGGCAACATCTTGCCTCTACTAGCAACCAGCAATTCTCAGTTTTAGACATAGTAAGCCTTTTAGGGATTTAAAGAACATTTCAAAGGGGGATTTTTGGGGCAACTCTGGGTGTACTATCACGTCAAAAGCCTGAAGACTCGTGACATGAAATTTGCAATCCCATTCAATTTGACCCCGTATTATGCGAACTAACCCCCAAAAGCCTTGCTACAGGGCAAATTTAGAATTGCTGTCTTCACCCCGACATTTGAGATCAAAACCCCTAAGAGGATTTGTTAGGGGTTTTTACCTATCAGAAAACTGGTCACAACTTGTCGTAAAGTGAAATAGGACTGACCAGTGCCACCGATTTTGATTAGCAAACTCCCATGATTCATCAACCCCCGGCGGGGACAAGGGATTTATTACCCCTAGAAGTTACCCAAAAAGGCTGGATTAACGATCGCCTTCAGTCTGTCTTTCAGCGTTGGGGCTATCAAAGGATCGTCACCTCCACCATTGAATGGCTCGATACCCTCACCGCAGGCGGTGCGATCGATCCCAGCACCGTGATCCAACTCCACGGGGATAGTCAAGGACTATCGGGATTACGCCCTGAATTAACCGCTTCCATTGCCCGCAGTGCCGTCACCCGCATGAGTGGGGAGTCCTATCCCCAACGTCTCTGTTATCGGGCTAACGTTTTTCGTCGCCCTAGCGCCGGTTATCACGGTCGTCAAGTGGAATTCTATCAAGCGGGGGTAGAACTGCTCTTTTCTGGCGGTTTACTAGCCGATGCCGAGATTTTACTGCTCCTGGCCGACTGTTTCGATAGTTTGGCCGTCCCTAACTGGCAGATTATTTTAGGAGAAGCGGGTTTGACTCGTTCGCTACTTTCTCCCTTTCCAGATCCCTTACGCGAACAGGTGAAGCGCTGTTTAGCCCTCCTCGACTACGTTAGCCTCGAAAATCTTCCCTATCCTAACGAAATCCTCCGGCAGCAAGCCCGACAATTATTTCATCTGCGCGGTAATCCTCAGGATGTCCTCGCACAAGTGGCCGTATTAGCCCGGGAAGAATCAGCCCAAAAAGCCGTTAATAACCTTAAATCCCTAGTAGAGCTGCTTAATGCTGATCGCTCTGGTTCTTTCCCCCTAATTCTCGATTTAAGTCTGATTCAAACCTTTGATTACTACACCGGCATCGTTTTTAAGGCGGTTAGTTATCACCAGCAAAATCTCAGTATTTTAGGCCAGGGCGGACGCTATGATCAATTATTGGGCGTTTTTCATCCCCAGGGCCAATCGGCTCCGGGTATCGGTTTTTCCCTGAATATCGAAGAACTGCACGAAAGTTTATTATCAGGGCAGACTTTACCCAGTCAAGCTCCACCCCTCGACTGGTTGCTTATCCCTTTGGGTAATAACGCCCAGATAGCGACTTTTAGTAAGGCTCGCTCCCTTCGCACCAGTGATCCGAATCTGAGGGTGGCGATCGATTTAGGGGGTCGCAGCGAGGCACAAATTCGTACCTATGCCCGCGATCGAATGATTAAAAATCTCGCCTGGGTGCAGGAAGATGGTTCCGTGAGCGAAGAATCTCTCTAAAAGGGGGCAAAAGCAGCGAAAATACTGCCTTCTGCCCGCTGCTATAGGACTCTATCTAGGGTTTGCGGCAAAAAGTACGGGCGAAGCATTCGGGCAATAACCTATCGGTGAAACCGCAGATTTTTTATCCGAATGCTTCGCCCCTACAGGACAAAGATGTAGATGTAGGTTGCTCTAATGGGAAGTTTTGTGACGACAAGTAGCATTGATGATATTTATGGGGAATAATAGATTTAGATGAGTGCCTAACTTTCCAATTGGTAGCGACTTGCCATGAAACAACCAACCGCCAATTATGATGAACCCTGGAAAGAAGCATTAAGCGAGTATTTTGAAGCATTTTTACATTTCTTCTTTCCTGAAGTTCACCAACTAATCAGTTATCAGTTATCAGTTATCAGTTATCAGTGACTAATTGGAAGCAAGTAACAATCCCTTTGCTATAATAGTCATGGCACACCTGAAAACGAAAGCGACTACTGGGAAGCTGCCACAACGGGAACAGTGGAAGTGGAAGTTAATCAGGGGATTATATGAAAAGGAGTTCGAGAGAGAAAAGATAATTAAACTGTTTGAAATCATCGACAATATGATGACTTTATCCCCTGAATTGCAGTCAAGTTTAGAGAGTAAAATCAAACAATTTGAGGAGGAAAGAACCATGCCTTTAATGAGT
>NZ_SFBZ01000058.1:0-11191 GCF_007095495.1 Microcystis sp. M_QC_C_20170808_M9Col
TAATCGATTACTTTTTTTCTCAAGTCTAGGCTATAAGACATTTTTCTGTATGGGTTGCTCGTTTCTCTTGATTTTACCTTATTTTTCCCTCGTCTCACACTTATTTGAAATGACTATACCAATTTTAATCAGGCAATCTTGAATAAAACAATTTTTAAACAAGCAATTAAATTGGAATTAGCCCGCCCCGGCCATACCTTATTAGCCAATCCCCAAATTAGAGAATTTCTGATTGATTCCCGCACCGGAAGCGGAAAAGACTTTGCCCAAGCCAATTTACGGGGGGCATACCTGGAGGGGGCAAACCTGCAAGCTGCCAACTTGCGCCTAGCGAATATCAGTGAAGCCAGCTTGCAATACGCCAACCTTGCGGGGGCAAACCTCAGCGAAGTCAACGCCGTCAATACGGATTTGCGCCATGCTACTCTGACGGGTGCTTGCGTGGAAAATTGGAATATTGATGCTACCACCCAACTGGATGAGGTGGATTGTCAGTATATTTATCTGCTTAATGGGCAAAAAGAGCGCCGCCCCAGCAGTGGCGAATTTCAACCGGGCGAATTTACTAAATTATTTGCCGAAATGTTCGACACCGTTGACCTCATTTTCCGCAATGGGGTGGATTGGAAAGCTTTCATTGCTGCCTTAAAAGAAGTACAAGTGCAGAACGAAGATACGCCGCTTCAGGTACAGAGCATTGCCAATAAAGGGGATGGCGTGATAGTGGTAAAAGTCCATGTACCGTCCGACACTGATAAAGAGAAAATTCATCAAGAATTTAACCAAAATTATCAACTACAACTCGCAGCCATTGAAGCCCAATATAAGGCACAACTCACCGCCAAAGAGACAGAAATTGCCATCTATCGCCAACAAAGTGTTGATATGATGGAAATTACCAAAACCCTCGCCAACCGTCCCATCCATGTAGAAGCAAAAGCCATGAGCCACAGTAACGACAGTTCCCGGAATACTACCATCCGCGATATTAATAATTCTGCCGTCAATTTCGGCGAAATCATCGGCGATGTAACCAATACCATTAACCAAATTGCAGCCGATGCTTCCCCAGAAAATGCCCAACTTAAAGCTTTACTGCAAGAACTAACCCAGGCGATTGAAATTGACAGCCATTTAGATGAAGAAGAAAAAGCCGAAGCCGCCAATCAAGTGAAAAAGATTGCCCAAGCTAGTCAAAATCCTGATGATGCCGGACTGCAAAAGAAAGCCCAACGAGCAGTTAATTTTCTCGAAACAATTGCTAAAGCTTTGGAACCTGCCAGCAAACTTGCCCAAGCCTGTCAAAAAGCCTTACCGATAATTTTGAAAACATTAGGCTTCTGATAGGTTTGTAGTTGCGCTTTAGCGCAGTTCTAGTTAGGGCTATAGCATCCTCGTAACTGTTTTACCGTCTCTTTTAGCCATTGATTATAATCAGTTTCGTAGGCAATTGACGACATAATTTAACTCTCCATAGAAAATTACTTAAATGGCTTTCTATCTAAGGCCAGCTGAATAAATCTAAATGAGGGATTAAGAGAATTTCTCCTATCCCGTTACTGGGTACAAATCAAGGAAACCCCTAATAAATCTAAGGCCTTTTCTTGCAGAGGAGAATGACTGTTAGGAACTTTTTCTATCTATATGACTGCCATTCTAGCAAATATACTCCATCCCCGTCTATTAAGAAATATTACAATAAACATGAGTAGATTAAGAAAGGTTAATGGGTGTATCCATTGATAGATAGGGGTTTTCGGCTATTGTAGTAGATATGTATGTGGGGAAGTTCAGATATATAGAAAAACTGGCGATTACGATTCATGACGGTTATAGTAATGTATAATGTAATGTATATAATTAAACTGGCTATGGTCAGCAAAATCCGCAAGCAAATTTATATCGAAGCCGAGCAGAATAATTTACTGAAAGAGAAGGCCCGACAGACGGGACTGAGCGAGGCCGAGATCATCCGACAGGCGATTGACCAACACATAATTTCCGTCAAATCTCCTACCCCGAACTTGAGCGCTTGGGAGCGAGAAAAGGCCTTTATCACCGGTCTCGAAAACCGCCCATCACAACCGGGTAAAAGGGATTGGCGAAGGGAGGATCTCTATGAACGATAGAGTCCTGCTCGATACCCGACACCCTGCCGCCACGAAAAACTTTTTGCCGCAAACTCTATCTAGAAGAAGCCGAATTTTGTTCAAAAGTTAACTCCTCTAACACTTCCGTAACCAACTTGCCGTTGGCTAAACGCTTTAAACTTCTAATCTGAATATTCACTTGGGGAGTTTCTTCTAACTGTTCAATCAAAAAATCTGCATATTTGATTATCGCCTCACGCGCCGCATTTTTTTTAGTCCAAACTCGCGCCATTTCTAACAGATTAGTAACCCCAATAAACTCCTCTCCCTCCCCATCTAAACTATTATTAGCCCCATAAACAATAAAACATAGCCTAAATGTCCTTTTGTTGCTGTGCCAAATCCTTTAGCCATAAAGAATCATCCTCAAGATAACAAATCGATGGAAATTGTCGATGATAGCTGAGATTCTATCACTTGATGACCCAGACTAACCGGTCGAGCATTTCCCTCTACCGGCGCGCAATAACGGGGAATTGGGCTAGAAACGAGGCTAATATGACGGTCACTCACCGCTAATCCATGGGTAGGATCATAGCCTTTCCAGCCGCCCCCCGGCAAATACACCTCTACCCAAGCGTGTAAATGTCTTTCTTCTTGGTCTAAATCTCCTTCTTGATAGCCACTGACAAAACGGGAAGCCAATCCCACACAGCGACACACATCCATAAATAAAACCACAAAATCGCGACAGGAACCCTGCTTATTTTTCCAAGTGTTTCCGGGTAGATAGGGTTCCCCGGTAAGACGAATAATTTGCTGACAATTGCGGTAAATTTTGTCATTAAGATTAAACAGGAAAGATAGCACCTGTCCCTCAGTTTCCTGCATAATTTCTTGGGCTAATGCTGTCACATCGGGGTCATTAGCTAACCCATAAAATTGTCTGTAGGGTTGTAATTGACTGTGGAGGGAAATGGGATAATCAAAGGGTAAACAGGTCGCCCAAGGTTCCAACAAATACTGAAAAGGATTAACCCCATTGGTTTCCACTTCACTCACCACATCAATCAATAATTCTTCTGTCGGTTGATTAAACCAAATTTGTAAACAAGAATTGCCATCGAGGTCGATAATATTAGTTATTGTTAAAGGTTCCGGGTTAATTTTGAGTGTGAACTCTCGCAAAGTTTGCCCACCATCGGATTTTGGCCGCAAGCGCAGCAGATGAGGCGATAAAATCACGGGTTGATTATAGAAATAGTTGGTTTGATGCCGAATGTGATAACGCATTAAGTTATTAATTGGGATTGATATTGAAAGTTATTTACTGGCAGAGGTGAGGCAAGTTCGGGATTAAAAACAAAGAAAGTTTCTGTCATTTTTATTCCCACATCATTAACTCTTTTTTGAATATGGTCGAGGAATTCATGCAATCCCATTTCAATAATATCCTCGATAGTTAGATAACTCATTTCGGCACAAAGTCGCCCTAAACTTCTTTCTACTGAATTGCCCCAAGTTCCTACAGGAGTACCGGTAACTTGATGCAAACAGTGGTCTAATTCCCGCAGACAAAAGTGAATTGAACGAGGAAATTCTCGATTAAGAATTAAAAATTCGGCCACGTCACTAGGAGTAATCCGTCGTTGACATTTACGATACATTTCGTAGGCACTCACCGACCGCAGTAAAGCAATCCATTGAATTTGGTCTAGAGAAGTTCCTACCCATTGAGCGGAAGGCAAGAGATAATAGTATTTAACATCAAGAATTCTGGCGGTTTTATCGGCGCGTTCCTGTAATCTTCCCATAACGCCAAAATGCCAACCTTCATTATGAGTCATCGTTGCATCCATCACCCCCGCAAAACGGTGACTAGCCAATTTAACTTGGGTAAAAAAGTTAGGTAAAGTAGTTTGAGGATGGTAAGAGGAAGCATCTTTTACCATTAAGAAAAAACCATTAACCTGTTCCCACATTTCCGAAGAAATAATCTCGCGAACTGACCGAGCATTTTCTCGCGCCCAGCGCAAACAAGAGATAATTGAACTACTATATTCCGTGTCAAATGTCAAGAAATTGATCACATTTTCTGCGGTGGCTGTGCCGTAACGTTTCTTGAATTGTTCTAAATCTCCCGTGGTTAAAACCAAAGGTTCCCACTGTTGCAAAACACTGGTAGGTACATCTAACATTAAATTAAGGTTAACATCCATAAACCTGGCGACATTTTCTGCCCGTTCAATATAGCGATTTAACCAATAAATTGAATCAGCAACTCTACTAAGCATAATTAACTGGGAAAAAGTGAAAAGGTTAGGGTGGGTTACTAACCCACCAAAATTTTGATTATTGTCTTGATTACTTGGTTAAAACCCAAGTGTCCTTACTGCCACCACCTTGAGAAGAATTAACCACTAAAGAACCCTTTTTCAAAGCCACGCGAGTTAACCCCCCGGGATGCACATAAATTTCATCGCCACGATGGAGAATATAGGGACGTAAATCCACATGACGACCTTCAACTTCCGTGTCAATTAAAGTGGGAACCCTAGAAAGACTTAACACCGGTTGAGCGATATAATTGCGAGGGTTAGCGGCAATGCGTGGGGCGAATTCTGCCCTTTGTTCGGGGGTAGCTTGAGAACCGACTAACATCCCATAACCTCCCGACTCATTAGCGGCTTTCACAACTAACTTATCGAGATTATTTAAGACATAATCTAAGTCCTTTTCTCGCCAACAAAGATAGGTAGGAACGTTATTTAAAATCGCTTCTTCTCCCAGATAATAACGAATCATATCGGGGACAAAAGCATAAATAACCTTATCATCGGCGACTCCCGTACCCGGGGCATTAGCTAAAGCGACGCGACCTTCCTGGAAAACTTTTAATAATCCGGGTACACCTAACATCGAATCGGGACGAAAAACCGCCGGATCTAAAAAGTCATCATCGAGGCGACGATATACCACATCTACCCGTCTTAATCCCTTGGTGGTTTTCATTTGTAGATAACCATCAAAGACGACTAAATCACGCCCTTCCACTAATTCTACCCCCATTTGTTGGGCAATAAAAGAATGTTCAAAGTAGGCAGAATTATAGGTTCCGGGGGTTAAAACCACCACGGTGGGATTAGGTAATTGGGGAGGGGCTAAATTGAGGAGAGTTTCCAACAGATGGGAAGGATAATCATCCACCGGTTTAACATTCATTGTCTGGAAAATATCGGGGAAGGTGCTTTTCATTACCCGACGATTTTCGAGGACATAGGAAATACCAGAAGGAACCCGCAAATTATCTTCTAAAACGTACCATTGACCATCTTTATCGCGGACTAAATCGGTTCCCGTGATGTGACACCAGATACCTCCGGCGGGTTTTAGTCCCACACAGGGTTTCAGAAATCCCGTCGCCGAGGCGATTAATTCGGGGGGAATAATGCCATCTTTAATGATTAACTGGTCATTGTAGATATCGGAGAGAAAAAGATTGAGAGCTTTGATGCGTTGTTTCAGGCCTCTTTCTAAATAATCCCAGTCCTCAGCCGAGACAATTCGGGGAATAATATCAAAAGGAAAGATTTTTTCCACCCCTTGATTGTCGCTATAGACATTGAAAGTCACCCCCAATTCAAACAGGGCCGACTGAGCGGTTTCCCGGTGTTGTTGAAGTTCTCGGGGCGGCAGATTCTGCAACCATTTGATTAAAGGGGACGCGTGGGGACGAGGTTGACCATCATCTAAGAATAGTTCGTCGTAGAAGCCTTCGGGATCGTAGGTATTTAATAGCACGCTGACCTCATTCCATACCGATACTTTTTTGCTAACATACATTAACAATGCACTCTAAGAGAGTCTCTTAAAGAGGGGGTATCTCCCAAAGCACGAAGAAAAATTCCTCGTGCGCCATTAATATCTCTATCCATCGTCTTGCCATCAATCTTGGATTTAATGACTTTTTTTCCACCTAAGTTATGTATTAATTCACCAGTCCAGCTAACTGTTTTCGACGTATAGGCTTCACAGCAGTCTATTACTAATTTACCCATCTCAAAAGCCTTATGCTTGAGAAATTGCTTAAATCGGTAATGAGACCAGTTAAGCATCTGTCTAACAGATTTTGAGCGAATCTTCCTGCTATTTTTTAGAACCATTTCTGACACTTCAAAAGTAGGCAAAAGAATCACATCAAAGTTATCAACTAGGAATCTAGCAACTTGATGATGAAGTTCATCTACTAAATTCCTGATTTTATTTCTTAGTCGATTAGCTGCTTTTCGATAACGGTTTCTGGTTTTAGCATTAACTTTGGTAGAACGAGAAATTAAATCATCAAGGTGATAGCATAATCGTTGGATTTTACCTATATCCTGACTCCCGATTGAGCCAAAACTATTAGGCGAGAATAGTGCCAGAAAATCTCTAACACCGGGGTCTAGGGCGACAATGCGTCCTTGGTTATCGGATTCGCATCGTTGCACCTCATGGGGAATAGCTAAATAGTATTGTCCATTTCTGGATACTAATCGGCTATCCCCAAAATTGTCGGGCAGTGATTCGGTGAAGCGTATTTGCCCTAATTTTGTGTGATATATTCCTTTTTCTGAAATGGCTGACTTAGGAATATAACATGATTGCTGTTTATCTTTACGGGAACGGAATTTTATTTTCTGGATTTCCCCAGTTTTTTGATATTTTCTTTGAGCATTTTTAACGGCTTCACAAGCGTCTTTGACTGCTATTGATTTAATCTGGTAGGGGACTTCTTTAGCCCATTCTGGTAAATCATTAATGATTCCGGTCTTGATAGCCTTCCAATTAGCTTTTCTATCTGGTTCCTGTAGATATTTAATGGTTTGGTTGAAGACAAACCGAGATACTCCCCACCAGTGTTTCATCAGTTTCTTCTGTTCTGTTGTTGGATAAATCCGCACTTTCTTTGATTTTTTGAGCGTACTTCCTGAGTCCGGACATTCGGCAAGAGAAGATGTGAAGTATTTATAACAAGTCTGCTGTAAGTTCTGATTCGGGACTGTGAACAGTTTGGTCGAGAACCAAGATTTTGCCACCGTTTTGTTCGACCATGTACTGTATAAGCTCGAATCTAAATCGGCATAATCTGTCCAGTGTGGACATAACAATTGTGAGTTTATTTCCCCACAATAATCTGTCCAGTATGGCTCTAAGTCCTTTTCTTTGGAAGTTAAGCCCACTACCGATGTCTTTGATGATTTCTGCCTCTGGATAGAATCCGCGCATAAAGCTGACTTGTCTCTCAAGGTCATCTCGTTGCTTGATTGAACTGACTCGGCAGTAGCAAACAAGGGAAGCTCTAGCTGCACCATTGACGTAAGACTGGACATCGTACAATCGTTGCCCTGCTTCGTTTTTGATACTTTTGATTTTCCCTTCATCGGCATATTCTCTTAATGTATTGGGATGTAATCCCCATAGCTCAACGGCTTTTCTTAGGGTCACAAACGTTCGCCTAAATAGTGGCGTATGTAGGTCAATGTGAGCAAATCAGTAACTAGCTGTCAACCTTACCTATTCCCAGTGTCGGACAATTGGCCCGATTTTTTGTAGTCTAGGAGACATTTTAAGGGAAATTTTAGGAAGTTACGTTTTTCGGGTCTAGCGATCGCCAATTGATCCCCACCGGTGGAGAAACCTGACAAGAGCGAGAATTAGCCCTGAAAACTGTGTTACATTTTTTAAAGGTCACACCTTAAATCTTTCATTTTTCTTACTGGTTACGCGATGTTTACCAAACAAGTAACGGATTCTAAAGCCTATCAATGGTTTCAGGAACGCTTAGAAATTCAAGGGATCGCTGATGATATCAGCACCAAATACGTTCCCCCCCACGTTAATATCTTCTACTGTCTGGGTGGTATCACCCTTGTGTGCTTCGTGATCCAGTTTGCCACTGGTTTCGCCATGACCTTCTACTACAAACCCACTGTAGCAGAGGCCCTCTCCTCCGTACAGTACATCATGAACGAAGTCAACTTTGGTTGGCTAATTCGTTCTATCCATCGCTGGTCTGCCAGTATGATGGTCTTAATGATGATCCTGCACGTTTTCCGCGTCTATCTGACCGGTGGCTTCAAAAAACCTCGCGAATTAACCTGGGTAACTGGGGTTGTCTTGGCCGTAATCACCGTTACCTTCGGTGTCACCGGTTACTCCTTACCCTGGGATCAGGTGGGTTACTGGGCCGTTAAAATTGTTTCCGGTGTACCTGCTGCTATTCCCGTCGTCGGTGATCAACTCGTCACCCTGATGCGCGGTAGCGAAAGCGTCGGTCAAGCAACTTTAACCCGTTTCTACAGCTTACATACTTTTGTACTACCCTGGTCGATCGCGGTCTTCATGTTGCTACATTTCTTGATGATCCGTAAACAAGGCATTTCTGGGCCTCTATAATTCAGAAAAATATCTCTGTCGATCCGAAATCATTTTTAGGAGACATTATCCATGTCCACATTAAAAAAGCCCGATCTCAGCGATCCCGCTCTGCGCGCTAAGTTGGCTAAAGGGATGGGTCACAACTACTACGGTGAACCCGCTTGGCCTAACGATCTGCTCTATGTCTTCCCGGTGGTTATCTTTGGTACGATCGGACTCTGCACCGGTTTAGCGATTATGGATCCCACCATGATCGGTGAACCTGCCGATCCTTTCGCTACTCCCCTAGAAATTCTGCCAGAGTGGTATCTTTATCCCGTTTTCCAAATTCTCCGTATTCTTCCTAACAAACTCTTAGGTATCGCTTGCATGGCCGGCGTTCCCCTAGGCTTGATGTTAGTTCCCTTTATTGAAAGCGTCAATAAATTCCAAAATCCTTTCCGTCGTCCCGTCGCTACCGCTATCTTCCTATTTGGTACTGTGGTGACGATTTGGTTAGGTATTGGTGCCACTTTCCCCATCGATACATCTTTAACTCTCGGTTTGTTCTAAGTTACTGAACACCACCGGTTTGTTGCCCACGCTTGTGATTCCTGACTTTGGAAGAGCGATCGTGGGCAATTTTAATTGGGGTTTGCGGCAAAAAGTTTTTCTTGGGGGCAGGGTGTGGGGTGTGGGGTGTGGGGTGTAGGGTTTTACCGATTTTCAGGTGGTCAACTACCTAATTTTCAGGGAAAAAGTCCAGGGATTTTCCCCCTGATCACTCCCAGTCCGGTACTTTTTGATTGACAAAAAGTCTAAAAGTCTTACCCAACAAGGTTTTTAGATTTATTCAGCCAACCCTAATTGTGATTTCTTCTATCGGGTAATTTGTTGTACCAAAGCGATGACATCGCTGCGGCTGAGTTTTTCCTTACCTAACGCTAGGACTTCGAGAGTGCCATGGGCTAAAGCGAGGGGAATCTTACAAAAATCAAGGGCCGGCCCATTAGGCAGCGATTGAGTGTAATAATCGGCTAATTTCAGATTACGACGGGCATAATTATGAATATCACTAATTGTCCAACCCTGGGGCAGAAAACTTACCCCCCGGCGCAGATCCTCGCCATGGTTGCGGGCAATATTAACCGCTTGTAAACCCCGACCAAAACCGATGGCATAACTGCGATTAGTTTGAGTGCCGTCGTACCAATTCCAGAGGTCAGACAGCAATAAACCCACGGCACCGGCCACACTAAAGGTATATTGATCTAATTGCACTTCTGTGCGAATATCCCAGTTATTCCCAGCCCAGTAGGCCATGCGATCGGCCATGGCCGCCGTGGCATCCCAGACCCGGGGGGCGATCGAATCTGGCGCTAACAGGGCCCATTCGCCAATTCTCAGGGTTACTTCCGGCAAAATCTCCCGATGGACTAAGCCAAAAGCAAAGTCCTCTTTGGTGGAATTTTCAGTACCTGCTTGTAAGTTCAGGCTAATTTGTCTTAATATCTGGGATTTACTGAAGTTATCTAGGTCGGGATGGTCTTCTACTTCATCGATCGCCCTCATACAGAGATAAGCTGAGGCTACTGCCTCGAGCAGACGATCTGGTAAACGACTTATGGGAATATAAAAAGTTCGACTCGTTTCTTGCAGAATCGTTAAAGCATTATCGCGCAAATTCATTCAGTCCTCTCCTCACGCCAACTTAGGTAACTACGAGTTAAACCAATCCGATAGATCGGTTTAGGTGATTCCGATGTTCCTAAGACAAAGTTGCTGTCTATTGTAGTATTATTATTCAAAATTTCGAGATTATTCTCGAAAAAATCAACCTTTAGGGTCTTCTTGACAATTTTTCTTTCTGGGATAGCTGAAGGACAATTACGGGAATTTTTCGAGATTACGGGCTTAAAAAGTAGTTTTTGCCCGTTTTTAAGCAGTATTTTGCGGCTTCATGGCAAGGATTGAAAGGAGATCACTTGTAAAACCGGTCCGATCATGGCCAGAGTCATCACATCTGAGCGAATTTCACCCATAACTGTCACTTTTGCCTTTTTTTGAGTTAATTCGGCAGGCGGTTCCATTAATTCGTAGGTTTGACCGTTATCAGCAATTAATGCCCAAGTTCCCGTGCCTATTTCGATTCTTTTTACCTGACCGGTTACACTAATATTCATGCTTTAATTTCGCTCATCGAGGCGATCGCAATTGCTGCCACCGTTACAAGCATTTTATCGATATCTTTCCTCGGCATTGATTGCCAATTTTGCCCGACTTTAACCTCATAAATCAGTTTTTTTTATCTAAAAAGCGATTGCCACTTCCGCCACCACCGCTAAGAGGGATGCCACAGCCGCTAAAATTATTATTTCTCGATCGGATTGTCTCATAACTATCTGAGTATAAATTACTAATCTTAGTCTATACCACATCTAACCTAGAGTTCAATTGATCTAAATTATTTTATCCATAGATAAAAAGCTATAAAAGTTATCATTGCTCGGCAAAAATGGCGAAATCTATGTCCTGATTGCCCTGTATTATTTGTTCAGGAAGCCCTAACACTAATTAGGGCTGGCTGAATAAATCTAAAAACCTTGTTGGGTAAGACTTTTAGACCTTTTGTCAATCAAAAAGTACTGGATCTGGGAGTGATCGGGGGGAAATTTAGGCACTTTTTCCCTGAAAATTAGGTA
>NZ_SFBZ01000059.1:0-2614 GCF_007095495.1 Microcystis sp. M_QC_C_20170808_M9Col
GAATTTTTCGACTTAGTTGCCGGCAGCTTGCCGCCAACTCACTCCTCTAGATAAGTATTTTGACTCACGCTCCTTCCTCTTTCGAGACGTTGTGACACTTAGGGTGCGGAATGTGGGTTTTACTATACAAGGGCTAGAGCAACTTTTGATTTCAACGACTAGGGTGCGGAATGTGGGTTAGTGAGAGAGAGTCTATCGTTCTCTAAAAAAATGGAGAATCACCTTGGGGAGCCCTTTGGTATTTTATCCATGACTACAATACCCAAGGAAGTAAAGGTTAAGCCGTCATCACTACTTCTGAATCAGCACCAAATTAGGTTACACTTCATCTTGATGAGAAACGCCCTCAAGGAGCAGCGAGTCTCATAATCGCTACAATAATAGATAAAATCCTAATTGCGAGGAAAGCCTATCGATACCATCTTCGGCAATACCCAGGGACTGAAAGCCAGTCAGATGAAACAGCTACAAAGGCTGTACCATGAACGCTTGCCTATTGATACTCTCACCACCCCAGAATTCGCCCAAAGACTGGCGGCTATCAGTACCGATATCCATCAACCCCTCTGCACCTATATCAACCGTCGCGGCCAGGTAATTCGTGTGGGAGTGGGAACCCCCCGACAAACCCAATTTTCTCTCTTGGAACTACCCCGCTACGGTTCCGAACGTCTTTGCGGAATTCGTTGTATCGCCACGGAACTCAAGCAGGAACCGCCAAAAGAATCCAGTTTAACCGCCATGGCTGTGCAAAGATTAGACGCACTGGTGATCTTAACCCTAACCGGCACAGGCATGATCCGTCGCGGTGGTGGGGCGACCGGTTATGTGGAGCAGGTCTATCTGGCGCATCTCATACCACAAAGTCAAACAGATGTCAATAGTAATATATACTGGTCTGTCTCCCCGCCCTTAAATCTAGAGGATTTAAGCAAACAGGACTTTTTAGAGTTAGTGGAAGGACTAGAGGCGGAGTTTCAGCGAGAATTTACCGCTATAACCGTTGATACAGCCGAAGATCGGGTGCTATTGGTTGGTTTAATCACCGACAATATGAGCGATCGCCAGTTCGAGGACGGTTTAAGCGAATTAGAACGTTTAGTTGATACCGCCGGGGGCAAAGTTTTGCAAGTCACCCGACAAAAACGGGATCATCCCCATCCTCAAACAGTGATCGGTTCGGGAAAAGTGGCAGAAATCGCCCTACAGGTGCAAACTTCGGGGGCTAATTTAGTTGTATTCAATCGCGACCTTTCTCCCGCCCAAATTCGCAATCTAGAGAACCAAATCGGGGTGAGAGTGGTCGATCGCACCGAGGTGATCCTGGATATTTTCGCCCAACGGGCCCAATCCCAAGCGGGTAAACTACAGGTAGAATTAGCCCAATTAGAATACACTTTACCCCGTCTCACTGGGCGCGGATTAGCTATGTCGAGATTAGGGGGAGGAATTGGCACTCGCGGACCGGGGGAGACAAAATTAGAAACAGAACGCCGAACTATTCAACGTCGTTTATCCCGTCTCCAGGATGAGGTGGATCAACTGCAAGCTCATCGTTCCCGTTTACGCAAACAACGGCAAAAACAAGATGTAGCCAGTGTGGCGATCGTCGGTTACACCAATGCGGGAAAATCTACTTTAATTAATGCGCTCACCGCTGCCGAAGTTTATACCGCCGATCAACTGTTTGCTACCCTCGATCCCACCACCCGACGCTTAACTATTACCGATCCCCTCACCCAAGTCTCTCACACCCTTTTACTAACCGATACGGTGGGTTTTATCCACGAATTACCCCCCTCGCTGGTGGATGCTTTTCGGGCAACTTTAGAGGAAGTAACGGAAGCAGACGCCTTACTCCATCTGGTGGATCTGTCCCATCCAGCTTGGGAAAGTCAGATTGCCTCGGTATTAAAAATCCTCTCGGAGATGCCGATTCAAACTGGTCCAATGTTAATGGTGTTTAATAAGTTGGATCAGGTAAAAAGCGACGATTTGGAAATAGCTAAGGAAAAATACCCCCAAGCTGTTTTTATCTCGGCTATTCGTCGGCTAGGATTGGAAACTTTAAAACAAAAGTTAATCGATTTAATCGCTTAATTATTGATACTAAATCTGTTGAGTATAGGCTACTTGTGAGGAGAGGCAAGAGGCAAGAGGCAAAAGGAGGAATAAATAATCAGTTTTTAATAACCGGATTTGGTATGATTATAACTATCATCTATTAGCCCCAAGATAAATTAACTCGGTATCGGGAAGCTTACCAAATATTTTTTCGGAATAGTGTAAAAGCTCATCATTTTTGATTAACTTCAAAAACTCGTCATTGTCAAGAAATAGTTTCCAGCGATTAGTCACATCCATCTGTTGAGCATTGCCAGTAAAGTTCTGCTGTTCAAAGGAACTGCCACCACCATAACTACTAACTAACATAATTTAAGCCACCATCAGAAAACTCTAGATTAAGAGCGGCGGAAATTTTTCGGCGATAACTAATATCTGAACTTACCCCATACATATATACCATAACAGCCGAAAACCCTTATCCATCAATGGATACACCCCCTTAACTTTTCTTAATGTACCCATGTAATTTGTAACATTTCTTAATGGA
>NZ_SFBZ01000006.1:0-3670 GCF_007095495.1 Microcystis sp. M_QC_C_20170808_M9Col
AGGATAAGTTATGACTTAAAAATTAATCAACAACTAAAGCTTATGCTTGTAGCTAAGTGAAATCATTGATTAAGAGACCTGTACTTTTCAATGACTTTTTCAGCAAACCCTAATTAACAAGAAGATAGCGATCGCACTGGATGAAGGTGTTTCTAAGGCGATCGCCCTAAATACCACCTCTTAGCTCTTCCACATCATTTAACGTCAGAGGTGCTTGGGAACTGTGGCGAACATACAACACATAAACGGTATCATCTCGAATGGCAAAAAGCACTCGATACACATTTTTTGCTTTTCCATAGAGAAGTTGGCGTACTTCTTCGGGAAAAATTTCATGTTCTACGGCCAATGCACAACGCTGAGGTTTTTCTTGGAGAGTCGCTATTGTATTCATCAATCCTCGAAACCAGCGATCAGCAAACTCAGGATTACGCTCTCGATACCAGCGATAGGCTTGTTCAATCTGAGCTTCTGCAATTGGGGTAATTTCAACCTGAAATGTCATATTTTTGTTGCATTTCCTGAACGAAATCTTCAATCGGGCGAGTTTGACCCGCGTTTAGTTCCTCAAAGCCTTGCTGAATCCCCTTGATTGTTTCCAATTGTTCTAATAGTTGGCTTAGTTTAACAGAATTGATTTTGTCAGGATCGAGAAAGGTGACGAGAACCTGGGTGCGATCGCCAATATCTTGCGGTGGTTCGGTGAAGCGGATTTGTCCATCCTGATAAATGCCTTCGATGGTTTTTAGCATAGTTTGCTGTTTGGTTGGTTTCCTCTTCAATTTTAGCAGCTAATTTGAAAGGGCTGAATATGCCATAATTTAGGGTGTAAGACATGGAGAGCCATTAGGGATTGATCGAGTGGTTTTGTTATCTCGACAAAAGCGGAGAAAAAGTAATTTATGGCAACGTCGTTTTTGGGAATATTTAATGTGAGATGAACGAGATTATGGGTTACATTGTGATTATATTGATTACAATTCTGGGCGGCATGGGTTAGGTTTAAAACTGCAGGATTAGCCGTTTTCTAGGGTTTATCGGCTTATCAGGGGCTTTTATCAAAACGATTGGGTAATGGCAGAAATTTCCATTATTTCCGATAATATTGGCGATGAGTAGCGGTAGTAATTTAAAACAAAAAGGCGCGTTAAGTAACGCACCCTACGCGATCGGCGATCGCACTAAGATAAGGCTCACATTTTCTAAAAAATTAGTGAGCCAAGAGTGCTATTAATTCGTCGTATTTTGAGATATTGGTAAACTATTCGTTATTTCTAATCCTTTTTGAATGGGCAAACGAAGACTCAGTAGAAAATCAATCAGTAACCCTTGATCGTCTTTGCTTAATTTTTTAAAATTATCGATGACTGGTTTTGCTTCACTACCTTCACTACCGTGCATCAAAATTGCTTCTTTCAGAGAACGGGCGCGGCCATCATGCAACCAGGGACCTGTATCACCTACTCCCCAGAGAGGTCGGGTAAGAAACTGTTCGGGAGAAACAGCGATTCCTTGATGATCGGTACCTTGTTCGATAAAATCGGCTAAACCTTTGCCCATGTTGTGAGTATGGAGGTCACTGAAAAGAGGTACATCTATTGAGCCATCTTGGTTTGCTGGCAAACGATCATAAATATAACTAGGTAAATCATCCCCAGGAGCGGTAAGATTAATCAGGTATCCCATTGTTGTCGTATTCGCATTTTTGTTGTCCAGATCAGAAAAGCTTTGGTTTCTAATTTCACTAAAAGAATTAAGCATTTCTTGATACATATCTTCAGGTGTATTCACAGAATTTGTTGCAAGGATTTGCACCATTTTTGGAGATTTTAACATCTGAACATAATAAGAGTTAAATTGTTGCATTACTGGCAAATCATCAATTGATTTTTCGGAAGTACCGAGAGTTGTTTCTTTAGGGCAAGATTTAATATCTTGAGGTTTTGGGGAAGGGTTTTCAATTAAAAGGGTAGGTTTACTTAGAGTTAACTTTGGAATGTGGCACGAGACACAATTAGTCTGTTCAAATATCTGCCGCCCCTTAAAAACTTTATCACTCGTTTCTTGAATAGGAGGACGAGTCATCGCAACAAAAGCCGATAGCGCGGATATATTGCCGACGGTCATCTCATTCGTTTTTTGGCCAGCTGAAGGAAAACCATCCTTATCGCAGTCTAGATAACCAACTTTTTCTTCTGCCTGTAGACTAAAATGAAAGTCCGTTGCATCTCGATGAAAGTTCCGCATACTTGACGCAATTCCTTTCCATTGAAAGGGTCGAACGATGAGATCGCTAGAAATTCCCTTAACCTTACTCGTGTCTTCGTTAAAAGTCTCCGTTTTTGCATCATAAGTGGTCGTCAGTTTTCCAAAATCAAGCTCTTTCGTCTTCAAATCTATTGACTGAGGTTGATCAGGTTTTCTTTGAGCCATTTTTTCTATGGCTTTTTTTCTTATCTGCAAATCGTAGGTCATTTCTGATGCCAGCATTTGCGTATATCCCGTTCCAAAAACGTGAGGAGGATTACGAATTAATCCAGTAAGAGAATGAGGGAAGTCTGGATTAATAAAGGCGTTACTGGCTACGCCAGCCGAACCACTGGTTACACCTGGCTTACGAAGCATTGCGCCTGATTCTGTGCCTGGCTCTCGATAAGTTCCGATCGTGTTATGGCACTCAAAACAACTCTGAGAGTCAAGACCATTCACTCTTAAGAATGGGTAATCAGAGGAGACTGGATAAAGAGCCTTTCGTTGAGCAGAACGTGGACCATCAGGCCCTTCTCCCATATGATCTTCTGGCGTATAAGGTATGCTAAAAAATTGTGCACCAGACTCTAATACTTTACGCAGCTTATACTTTCCATCTAATAATTTTTCTTGATCGATATTGACTTCTGGAGTTAATACAGAAGTTTGAGACCATGCGTATTTTTGAGGAAAAAATAATAAGATTCCCACAAAAAATAAGCAAAAGCCCATCAAGACAATTGACTTATATTGAGATTGGTGCATATGTTTAACCTGAGTTCTAGCAAAAAAATGTATTTTTAGTGTTGTTAAATCGTGTTATGGTTTCCTAAAGAGGCAAAAGCAGTTTAGGCTTGTATTCCGAAATAAACAACACCTTAATTGGTTCATCAAAGAAAATCGGGTCCGTAGGTACTAGGCAAGGGTATTTTCATTAGTTCGACAGCAGGCGATTTTAACTGAAACATTTCATTTACAGCATCACCTAAATCGCCTTGATTGCCATTGACCCAGGCACTCTCAAGCTTGTTCAGCATTGAATTAAAAATGGCATTAAAGTGAATCAATAGATGCCGAACTTCCCAGCTAGGATTGGAAAAACGCCCTGTCCAACCACCATCAGGCACTTTGGCCATAGGATAGGTATCAGGCCAAGGTATTTCATCTCCAGAAAAAGACCATTGATTGTTTTCAAAAACAATTTTTTTTCCATGAAGAATTTCGCTAAATTTATAGTAATGAGCTAATTCTTGACCAAAATTTAGATCTGTTTCAGGTGTTGATCCAGTTCCTTCTCCTTGCCTGACTGACGGACACAAGTGGGTCAAAACCTGACAAGACAAGGGTTGCCAAAAAGAAAAATATCTGGGTAGATAGGGAAAAAGCAAGAATCCCTACAAGATGAAAACCGAGAACAGAA
>NZ_SFBZ01000060.1:0-2625 GCF_007095495.1 Microcystis sp. M_QC_C_20170808_M9Col
AGTACACAGCGTTGTAGATCATGTTTGATTTTTATATGTTATATTTAGAGCATAAGGGATCGTAAGGGTTTCGACGTGTTAGTAGAAGCTATCCTTTGATGCAGGTCGAGAGCGGGCTAACTCTCGTAAATCAATGGCTCAAATAAGTACATGCGAACAACATTGTATCTTTCTCTCGTAAAGCAGCTCCTGTAGCAGCCTAAGAACCAAACTTTTCGGTTTCGAGGAGTGATGTATGACTCCGTTAAATGCACCACTCAACCAATCAACGGATGCTGTGAATAGCTTTCTCTGATAGGCATTTCGCTTAAGACTTTATCAGTGCATCTCCCATTGCTAGAGATAAATAGCAGTTCCCTCCACGAGGATTAGATTGGATAAACCTGTGAATGACTGGGAAGTTAGGCGCTAGTGCGGACGGCAGTTCGACTCTGCCCGATTCCATTAACATAAATAAAAAGGCACTTGCTTAGCAAGTGCCTTTTTTATTGGTAATTTACAGTTCGCCGCAAAAGACTAGATGGAGAAAAATCTGAAATGTCTTCATTCTTGCCACATAGCTTTCTTACTTTTTACGTCATCCCTGAAAGCCTTTTCAGACATGGGTTTTACTCTACAGCTTATTGTTAATAATCTTAGCTTAATGACAATGAGTAATAGTAGAATGAGGCTTGCGGAAATATGCAATTATCTAGTTTTGCTGGGATCAAAAGATCCCGTGAAAAGTAAGCTAGTTTTACATTGTTGAGCACAGATTCTTTCACTTTCTTGACCAATTTACGTGAATTTCTTTTGTGAGTATTAGATGAAAACGTTAAAAAATTTGACTGTCAAATAAAAATTACTTGATACGCTACATGA
The DNA here is from genome assembly GCF_007095495.1 of Microcystis sp. M_QC_C_20170808_M9Col. NCBI lineage: Bacteria > Bacillati > Cyanobacteriota > Cyanophyceae > Chroococcales > Microcystaceae > Microcystis > Microcystis sp. M_QC_C_20170808_M9Col. Next base: position 862 of record NZ_SFBZ01000060.1, read on the forward strand.
TCTAAAATGAAACGTCTAAACGTCTGACATTGAATAAATTTAAGATGTACTGGTAAAAATATGGGTGAGCCACTAACTAAACAACCACTCGTAGAGGCTCTTTGCGAATTACAGTTTAGTCCTTCAGAGAAATGGGACATAACTTTGCCTGGGCTTTTCTACGCTCAAGTAAAAGATGAATTTCCCGAAAGGACAACACTTAACCCAGTTAGCTTCCAGTTTGCTGTCAGTGAAAAGCCATTTGTCGATCTACCGCAGCCATCTAGCATATTTCCAAGACTCCAACTTAAACGTAGCGATAGCTCTGTAGTTGTACAAATTGGTTCGGATTTATTAGTTGTTAATCACCTACAGCCATATACAAGTTGGGAGAATTTTAGAGACTTAATACTCAGGATGTTTAACAAGTATGTCGAGCTATTGGGAGAAGTTAAGCTACAAAGGATAGGTTTACGTTATATCAATCATATTTCTCCTCCTAATGGTAGATTTGAGATTGAGCAGTTTTTATCGGTTTTTCCTATATTCCCAAGTCCTTTAAACCTTGACTTAGTAGGGTTCAGTCAAGTCTATGAATTTCAGCATATACAACCTAAAGGATTACTAAAACACCAAACGGGGGTTGTTCAAAAAGCTGATGGTAAGTTAGTGTTACTAGTAGATCTAGACTTTATTTCCCAAGAAATTGAGTTTAATGAAGCTACTGAGAAGCCACAAGATCTATCTCACTGCTTTCAAAACTGGCTCAACCAAGCACACGATCACATTGAATCGGCTTTTATTGCATCTCTCAACCCAGATTATTATGAGTTGTTAAAGTAGTAACCATTATGTTTGTAGTTAGAAACTTATCTATAACAGCAAATACACCTAAATTAGCATCTGTGAGTCAAGATGTGGCTATTACTGTACCTGTAAGACCAAGCTTCATTGGCGGAGATACAGCAGTGTCAAAATCCAACACGACAGCTAATAATAATTTTCCCATACAGGTTCATCAAACTCAGTTTGATTGGATTTCTAACACTAATGCATTTCAAAGATTAAAGCATCTTATAACTCTCAAAGATAATTGGGATGGTTACGGAGCCACAGAATTTAACAAACAACATATCAATAAAGCTTTAGAGTTGTTTGCGATAATTCAAAGTTATTTTAATGCCAAGAATTTGAGCTTTTCTCACTTTTCGCCATTTATTGCACCTTGCTCAGATGGAGCAATTTTATTCGAGTGGCGTGGAAAAAAATTTCCAGATCGCGAGTTAGAGATATTCGTCACTACTAAATTAACTGAGCCTATTGAATATCTAAAAAGTAATCAGGACTGTGAGGAAGAAGGTAGCTTTGAAGATATAGGCTTTGTAATTCCTCTACTTGAATGGCTTATGGGAAGTAATTGAATGACTGCCAACTATCAAGTTCAACCTGTTGATAAACTTTTTAGATGGTTGCATCCTGGGCAGTTCAAATGGGATGAAATGCGTCCAACTTCAGCAGCTTTTCGAGATCGTTATATGTCTGTTGACATTGCTGAACTAACCAGTTTAAAGACAAGCTACGAACGCGCAAAAAAGGCAAGAAAAGATGCTGTTGCTTCTTTTAAGGCACAGTTGGCTTTTGAGTTGAAGCAAAAAATTTATCATTGCCCAACTCAAATTTGTGAAGCGACTAATGAAAGTGTCTGTATGGTAGATGTTGAATGTCGAGCATATAAAGATGACGCATCCGTACAAGAATTAACTTGTACTAATGCTGCTCATGGGT
>NZ_SFBZ01000061.1:0-4849 GCF_007095495.1 Microcystis sp. M_QC_C_20170808_M9Col
ACATGGTAAGAGCGAAAAACAATTAAATACTGTGGGACACACAGAAATTTACGCTTGGGGAGTAGTCTTTAAGAGTGCTTACCTTGTAGGTGTAGTCGGACTAGACATGAAACTGTAAGGCCAAAATTAGCTTTGCTAGTAGCGGCAAGATTCAGCCCAAGAATCTCCGCACTTTTAGGGCGGAGAGTGTCAAGGATGCTTGTATCCAGATAGAATATCAGCGTCTATTTGCCTAAAACAAAACCCCACCATGGGTGGGGTTTCGGGTTTAATTTAGGAAATCCTAGAAGGTAAAGGTGCCGCGGAGAGTGCCAATCCACTCATTACCAGTGCCTTTGAACTGTTCAGGTGCAGAAATCCAGATGACACCGGGGGTGATAGAAATATTGTCGGTGACTTGGTACTTGTAGAACAATTCAACGTGGTAGGGAACGATGTTAGATACTTTTAGCCCCATGTCTCGGAAGCTTAAGTGACCGATGTAGGGCTGCGCACCAGCAAACAGACCTAAGATATTTCCTTCTTTACCTAAGTCGGGGAAGGCAATACCAGCACCGTAGGTCCACACTTCCGCGTCACCGAGACCGAGTAAACGCACGGTGGAGTAGGAACCGAAGGCACTCAAGCTGGCGAAACCAATATCCACTGCACCGGTTAAACCGTAGCTATTGGATACTTTGGCTCCGAAGTTGAAGAAACCGACTTCATCCTGTAGGGTGACGTCTCCAGGAGGGTTGCCGTTGACGTTGAGCAGGGTATTTAACTGAGTTTGGGAAAGGTTAGCAGCGGAAGTCCCCGTTACACCGAAGGAACCACCGTTACCGAAGATGGCGGTATCGGCACCTTGGTAAGCGTTAACGTAGGTGAAGCCGACGTTGAGGAAGTTAAAGAGGTTAGCGTTAATCTGTGCTAAAGCGGCGTAATCTCCGTTAAAGAGACCATTACCCGGGTTAGGATTGGCCGCAGAACCAGAGCCACCACCACCGGCTAAGTAACCCAAGGATAGGGAGGTCGGACCGACAATGCTTTGGAGGAAGCCTAACTGTAGGCTAACACCGGCCCCAGAACCACCACCGATACGATAGATGGGGTTTTCGGATGCGAAGGTCGAAAGCGCACCATTACCACCGTCGAAGTCTTCAAAGAAGGGATTAGTGGTGGGAACGAAGTCATTCCAAATACCGCCCCAAGCGGCGACGTAGGTATTGAAGCGACCAAAATAACCTAAGTCAATCGGGGTATAGTAGGCCAACCAGTCGAGAACCACATTGCTACCGTTACCGGCCGCGGTCCAAGTTTGGAATAGGGAAGGGCTTTGCAGATTATCGAATCTGACGGAAGCGGGATCACCATTTTGTAGTGTGGTGGTCGATTTGTAATCAAATCCGAAGGGAGTGGCACTACCCGCCGCTAAACGAGTTTTCAGTACGTCCTGACCGGTGAAGCTCGTGTTTAACAGCAAACGAGCGCGGTATTGCATGGCGGCCTGGGAGGCGGGGCTACCAGCACCGACCGTATCGGTGACAGCGAAAATAACTTCCCCAGCTAATTTGGTGGTGGTGGAGAATTGGTTATTTTCGAGGAAAGACACCCGGCTTTCTAAGTTATCAACTCTAGCTCCCAAGGCCGCTAATTCGGCCTGGAACTCATCCATCAAGCGCTTGAGGGCATCTAAGTCTTCCTTGAGGACGTTCACACCATCTTGAATTAAACGTTCCATGACGTTTAAGCAAGCGTTTAAACCAGCCGCAAATTCCCAACGGGTTAAAGCTCGGTCGCCGCGGAAGGTGCGATCGGGATAACCAACAATACAACCATAGCGTTCAACTAAACTTCTTAAAGCCTCGAAAGCCCAAGCGGTGGGGGAAACATCCCGCAGTTGGTTAACGCTGGTGACTTGATCGATGGTGTTGCCCTGTACGGGTGCCACTTGACCTTCGTTACCGTACTGTTCGATCTGATTGAGTAATTCGCCAGTTCCTGCAGCGTTGTCCTGAACTTGAGCGATTTCTAGATTGTTAAATTCGGTAGAAACACTGGTAGATTTGGCGGGATCGAAGCTACTAGCATTAGCGGAAGCTACTAGGGTAGCCCCTAAAATCGCTGGGCTAACCAGCAATGATTTCCAGAACATTCTTAACATGATGGTTTTTTCCTCACACCTTATAGGTTGACTACACAGTTTGACGACGCATATAGCCTTTCTATTCTTTTGCCATTATACACAATTTAATTACTTAGGGAAAGATGCGATCTCATTTTTTTTCCCTTGACCAGTTGAAAAAGTGGCCACCCTGTCGCTCCTAACGGCACTTAAACAAAAACTAAAGTAGGTTAGAATCCTTACACAGAGAAAACTTAAGCTCATACAACAGGCTCGTCTAGACGAGTCGGGCAAGGTTCTGTGATTTTGATAACGGCCACTGAACTGGGTTGTTGTCAGGTTAATTGATGATTTCTATGGTGGCACTCTTAATATGGAGTGATGTCTAATGGGCAAAACTTAACGCCGATAAAAACAGAGACAAGACCATGAAAAAAAGAAAGATAGCCAATACACTGCGTAAAGCCTTGCTAGAAGATGGCAAGATGGAACGCGCTCTCTATGAATACGAATTAGAAGAACACATAGACTACTGGTACGAAGGTCTCAAGTCCGACCGTGATCAGTTTGTCTTTGCCGTCACGGAAAACTCCGGTGATGTGGCAATGGTATTGATTACGCCTGGTAAAACTATCTATGTCAATGAGGAGGCGAGAGAGAAACTAGCTAAATTCTGGATAAAAGCTTATGAGAATAATATAAATCAACTCATTCCCATGATGGCAGAGAATTTGGCCAATAATATTATCTCGGTGACAGGCGTTAAAATGGTGTCCCCAAACCAGAAGCGACGCTGGGTTAGTTTGCGCCCGTAGAGTTAAAGTCAAGAAAGGCTCACTTAGGAAAAAATTGGTATTAGTTCTGGTTCTGGGGTTCCCAGATGACGGGAAACCATCAAAAACTATCCGCCCTTACCAATTGCTCGGTAAGGGCGGTGTAGCGGGTCATCGGAATCGACACCAGACTGCCGGAAGGAACTCCAGCTAGTCTAAATCTTGTTTAGACGTGGGGGTCTAGAGAACAGCCCCGGCGCACAGCCGGCTATTGTCGATTAGGAGACCCATGCTTTTACTACTTTCTACCATCGACATCACCTCCTGTATCCCTTAACGGATTGATTATCAGATTTATCTGCAACTAGCTTAACGCAGCTGTGCGGAAAAAATCAAGGCCGGCAGCTAAAAATTTTTTCGGCAGGCTGAGATTAGACCCAAAATGTAGGTGGAGATAGGAAGCGTGCAGATTCTTACCTTGCCACCCTTCGGCATTGATAGCACTTTTGGGGAATGCTTGCAGTTGATAAATCGGTGCGTCGCTCACCCCGCTTAATTGGGAGCGATGGAATTCATGCCCGCGCACTGGTTGACCTGGTTTGAGCAGGATCGTCTCCTGTTGGGCGATGGCTTGCCGATAACCTAGGGTTAACTTCGGCGACATTATAGCAGATTGGGGGATTATTTGCAACATAGAATGATTTTTTTGCTCAAAATCAACTATTTTTTCACATAAATACATTAATCCGCCACATTCGGCGTAGGTGGGCATTCCAGAGGCGATCGCTTTTCTCACCTGAGTTAAGATAGGGGTGTTAGCGGCTAATTCTGGGGCAAAGATTTCGGGAAAACCGCCACCAAAGTACAATCCTTGTAGGTTTTCGGGCAAATTTGCCCCTTGCAAGGGACTCCAAAAGATTAATTCTGCGCCTAAATTGGCTAAAATATCGAGATTATCGGGATAATAAAAGTTAAAAGCCTTATCTCTGGCAATACCGATACGGATAGGGGGAAAAAGCTTATTTTCTTCTGTGGGATTTTTCGGGTTCTCTTGGGGAGAAATAGTGAGTAAAGGCAAGAGAATGTCCCAATTAAAGCAGTTTTGGGCAATAGAAGCCAGTTGATCTTGCAGTTGCCTGATTTCTCCTAGTTCATCCCTGGGAACCAATCCTAGATGGCGATCGGGAATTGTCAGGGAATCTTGACGACGCAAAACCCCGACAATCGGCATATTGATCGATTCTAGGGCGGTTTGCAGTAATTGCAGGTGGCGATCGCTGCCAACCCGATTGAGGATAACTCCGGCTAGATGGAGATTTTTGTCTAAAGATTGATAACCGCGGACAATAGCGGCGACAGAGGTAGATAAACGACTACAATCGATAACTAACAGCAGAGGAAGCCCTAAAATACGGGCAATATGGGCGGTACTGGCATAATCGGGAAATTGAGTATCGCTTAATTGAATACCATCAAATAGCCCCATTACCCCTTCAATCAGAGCATAATCGACATTTTGACAATGTTGGGCAAAACAGGTTTTTACATAGTCTTCAGAAGTTAAAACCGGATCGAGATTGCGACAGGGGCGACCGGTAAAATGACTATGGAACATGGGATCGATATAATCGGGCCCGACTTTAAAAGATTGCACTCGATCGCCACGACTGATTAAATAGGCCAAGATTGCCAGAGTAATCGTAGTTTTACCGACTCCGCTTCTTTCTCCTGCGATGATCATCGAAAATTTTGGGTCTGAAACCCCGTCGTTCTACGACGGCTTTACCGTCAAATATTAGCGCATTTACACGATATATGCTAGAATGCGGGATATGGAAAAAGCCTATTCTTACCGATTTTACCCAACACCCGAACAAGAGTCGCTATTGCGGCGCACATTGGGCTGTGTAAGATTAGTTTACAATAAAGCTCTCCATGTCAGAACACAAGCATGGTACGAAAAGCAAGAAAG
>NZ_SFBZ01000062.1:0-57764 GCF_007095495.1 Microcystis sp. M_QC_C_20170808_M9Col
TGGCGATCGCTGACTAGAGTGTGACACTTCATAATTCTTAGTAATCGCTAAAAGTCTTACTATACAAGGGCTAGAGCAACTTTTGATTTCAACGACCAGGGTGCGGAATGTGGGATAAATGATTATCGCAATGCTAACAGCAAATTTTTCCTTTGTCAACACAGAATTCCCTATTTGTCAACAGATCACTGAAAAATTGTCAACAGATCACTGAAAAGAGTTTCTCCCCACTTCCCCACTTCCCTAGATCTGATTCATTCTCCGAATCTAATTCTTTGTTTTGTTACCTTTAATCGCTTATGAGGTAAGCAAAGCACGACGTTTTGACAAATTTTCAGCTATTTAGGGTTTGCGGCAAAAAGTAGGGGCGAAGCATTCGGATAGAAAATCTCCGGTTTCACCGATAGGTTATGCCCGAATGCTTCGCCCCTACAGGACGCGATCGCCGCTCAAGTGGCGAGAAAAAGCCAGATCAGCAGTCTCGATTACCTTTAATAGCTGTTCGATGCGGTTTTCCGTTGGGGGGGCCAAACAGGGAAAAACGGCTAAACCGGGGATTTGATTGGCCACCTCGGTGACAGCCACATCAAGAGTGACTAGGGGTAAATTAGCGAGGGTTTGCGACTCGCTCAAGGTTTGCAGATAAGAGTATAAATCTTCTGCGATCGAACTATCGATTAAGATAGCGTCCACCTCCCAGACACCAGCTAAAAGTTCCGCCTGTTCGCAACTATCGGCCTCAATAAAACGATAATTCTCCCGAACTAATTGATTATTCCAAATCCAGCTAAAGGAAGATAAATCGGAGAAATTGGGGGCATAATGGCCGTGTAAACGCAGCAGAGTCGGAGCAGTGCGCCGTTTGCGGCTAGGAATGGGGGAAACGGTCAGATTCAGGCAAGCTTGCAGAGCTGCCGAGGTGATCGGCGGAACCAGAAAACTATCGGCCCCTTGCTGTTGACTGCGGTTGCGCTCGGAATCGGCGGCGGTGACAATAACTTTTATATCTTTGGTTTGGGGATGGGATTTGAGCAGCGTTAACACATCCCAACCGGACAACAGGGGTAGATTGGGATTGAGAAAAACACAACGGGGTTTTAACTGCCTGGCTTTTTCGATCGCCTCAGTGCCGCTACGAGCGATAATCGCTTTTAATCCCAATTCACTCAAGCGATCGACAAACTGTTCGATCACTTGGGGATTAGCTTCCACCACTAACACCAGACGCTGGGGAGTGGCGGACTCCTGCTCGGCAGCTTGGGGATCAACCGGCAGCAGTAAAGTGAATTGACTGCCTTCCCGGTCCTTGGAGACAAAGGATAGATCGCCACCGTGACAGCGCGCTAATTTTTGGCTGAGGACTAAACCTAAACCAGCACCCTCAAATTGACGGGTGAAAGGACTTTCTAGCTGTTGGAATTTCTGAAAAATCAGATGCTGGGATTCTTCCGGAATACCGATCCCCGTATCCCAGACGGTAAAAGCCAGCCAATTTTCCCAACGATTGACTTTAATGCCGAAATTACCGCCATCAATGGTGAATTTAACCGCATTATCTAACAAATTCACTAACATCTGTTGTAAACGGGCTTCATCGGCCAGGGCATAATCTAACCCTGATTCAATGTCAAGACGATAGCTGCCGGGGAGATCGAGACGTTGGGGATACTTATCGACGATGATATCGTACACCCGTTGACAGAGGCGATCGATTTTGACTCTAGTGAAAGTTAATTTTAGTTGTCCTGTCTCCAGGCGGGTTAAATCGAGGAGATCATTGACCAGAGCCATCAACTGGCGACCGCTGCGATAGATTAAATCGGCATATTTGGACTGTCGGGGGTTAAGTTCACCGATTTTTTCTTCCCGCAGCAGATTGGAGAGACCGATCACGGCGGTGAGGGGCGATTTAAACTCATGGCTGACACAGGCGAGAAATTCATCCTTAAGACGATTTAAATGGACTAAATCGGCATTTTTAACCGCTAATTCCTGACAATATTGCTGTTGTTCCGTGATATCGGTGGCCAACAGTAACCACAGTCCCGAAGTTTTCTCGAGCAAGGGATAATTATCCGCCCAATTTAACGGCACGGACAACAGTCGCCAAGTCTTGGCTAAACCCGATGTCACCGTTTCTAGACGCTGGGGAAACAGGGGGGGGGTGGGGGATGGGAGGGTTAAGGGGTCATTAACCAAAGCAAAGGGAAAGTTATCGATATTAGCGGGGAAAGCCGCCCCGATTTGTTGACACCAAGCCTGATTTTGGTATAAAATTCCCGCTTCTGGACTGTAGAGCAGCAGCGGCAGCGGTAATTGTTCCAGAAATTCCAGAGGACGATCGCTGCGGGGGAGGGAATTGCGATCGCTGATGCGGGGCTGCGGGGGAGGATCATCGAGAATCGAGTACCCGAGACAAAATTGGAGAAGTTTGCCCGTGTCTAAGCGTCCTAACAGTTTGCCCTGAGCATCCACTAAAATGGGGACGAAGGCGAGCGCTTCTCCCGTCAGGGTTGCCAGAAACTCACTTACGGCCATGCGAGCGTTAAGAGGGATAATCGGACGCAGCCAACCGCTCAGATCCAGGCAGCTGGAGGAGGGGTTTCTGGTTTCGGGGTGCTGTTGTTGATAGAGGAGGTAAGCAATCAGGGTTTGACTCTCAATCAGTCCTAGGGGACAATACCGCTCATCCACCACCACGATCGCTTCTGGATTGCCCGTATTAATTAAATCGCAAAGACTTGCCCGGTCAATAATTAATTCACAGGCAGTGACGGATTGATGAAAGTGATGGAGGCTGAGGGTAACGCTAGGCATGGGGATAATTGGGTGGGCGGTGGCGGTAACTTTAGGGCATAATTAGGGTTTGCGGCAAAAAGTTTTTCGGTGGGGGCAGGGTGTAGGGTGTAGGGTGTAGGGTTTTACCGATTTTCAGGTGGTCAATTACCTAATTTTCAGGGCAAAAGTCCCTGAATTTTCCCCCTGATCACTCCCATCCCCGGCACTTTGGGATTTCAAAAAGGTCTAAAAGTCTTATCCAACAAGGTTTTTAGATTTATTCAGCCAGCCCTAATTAACAAACTGATGGCCAAACTATTAGTAGTCCTAGAACTTGAATCTACCTTGATTATGACGCTTGCTCATCTAGAGGACCGCTCCATTGATTACAATTAACTACAATACCCACTGCCAAAAAGCAAAGTTAACTTTAACTTCCCCGAGCTGATGGCGAGGGGGTTGTCTTCTCAACAGAGAAAGCCTAACCTATAGTTTGTTATTTTCTATCTACCTTGCGGGTGAGAAAACGTTGCCTCCGAGACTGACTATTTATGCTTTTGTCCCAACGGACCCACCCTTGACGGGAGTGAGTTCACCTCCGGGGCTGGTTAATTCTTTGACGGCTTTATTGGCTAATGAACGCTATCATCTAACCCTAGGGTCGTCTTCTAGCGAATTACTGGCTAATATCGAGGCACAAAAGGAAAAAATCGATTGTTTGCTGGTGGTCTTTCATCCTTCCCTACAGCCGACTTTTAATCAACTCTACGAAGGGGGTATTTTACTGCCAGTAGTGATCATTGTCGCTGACAAGAACATCGCTCCTGAGATGAATGACTCTCCCACCTATCTCTATCATAGTGCCGAATTACAAATCACCGTCAAGGAATTAGACAGCATCACCTCGGTCATCGACCAAGCGATCGCTCGATTTCTCCATTTAGCTCCTAATTGCTCTTTTTCCGAGCGTACTACGATTGTTAACCAACCGAATCCCGTGGCCAATAATCACAGTTTTCTCCTCCTACAACAGCGCCGTTTAGCAGAAAAATTAAAAGAAAGACTCGGCTATTTAGGTGTTTACTACAAACGCAACCCGCAGCTATTCTATCGCAATCTTGCCCCAGAGGAAAAAAACGAATTACTGCGGGAATTAAGAAGAGATTATCGGGAGATTATTTTAAATTACTTCCAACAGGATTATCCGATTAATCAAGCGATCGATGAGTTGGTTAATAATGTCTTTTTTACCGATCTCTCAGTGTCGCAAATTCTGGAAATTCACATGGAGTTAATGGATGAATTTTCCCAACAGTTAAAATTAGAAGGCAGAAGTGAGGAAATTCTCCTAGATTATCGTCTCGCTCTCATTGATATCCTTGCTCACTTGGGGGAAATGTATCGTCGTTCCATACCTCGCGAGGATATCCCTGATGATTTATCTCAAATGTCGGGGTGAAGACCCGAAGCACTTAGTGCGACGGGATGAAACCAAGCGCCAATATAAAACAGCACTTCCACAGGCTCAGTGACACGAAGCACGATTAAAAATAAGTGTCCAGTATCCTGAAAAAATCTCGAATAACTTCTTCTTTTAAGGGTCTTGACCTACTCAGGCCAAATAGCTACTATATGAGTATAGCGGATAGGGTAATCAACCGCTCTAAAAACCCCTGTAGTCTAACCACTACGCTATCTGCACCTTGACAATCAAAGATATAGGGTTCTACTCAATAGTTCTAGTTTCTCACCTGTGAGTAGGTAAAATCTTTGCAGGAACTAGACAAAGCAGTATTTGAAGCTAACGTTTCAATTCAAGCAAACTTTGTAGAAATACAACTATCGTAGGGCATACGAAAAGTAACGCTTAGGGAGAGAACCACCTCTGGGTTGGATAACGCAAGGCATCTAATTTAAGTGGACTCGTTGAACTAAGAATCCCTCGCTTGAGTGCGATGGGAGTGTCAATATTGGGAATAGATTAAAATATCCCAGAAAAATAGCGATGAACTCGTATCCCAAGCCCTTTTGATTCTAACCTATGAGCGTCTTTAAAAAAACCTATGTTTTAAAACTGTACGTCGCCGGGAATACCCCCAACTCCGTGCGAGCCTTGAAAACCCTGAAAAATATCCTAGAAGAGGAATTTCAGGGAGTGTATGCGCTCAAGGTGATTGACGTGCTGAAAAACCCGCAACTAGCGGAGGAAGACAAGATTCTCGCCACTCCTACCCTCGCGAAAGTCCTCCCTCCCCCGGTGCGGAAAATTATCGGTGATTTGTCCGATCGAGAGAAGGTTCTGATCGGTTTAGACTTACTGTACGAGGAAATTCGTGAACGAGAAAATGATAGCTAGGCCTTCGGCAATAGGTGATTAGACGGGTTATATTTATTGAAGGAGAAATGATCGGGGCGTAATCTAGTACGTCTCTGGGAAAGTCAAGAGTCAAGGGACATCAAGATGGTATAAAGTATCTAGTCAGGCCTGATATGTTTCTGTGGAAAAATTAGATAAAAATCCTACTCTTTAAATATTCGCTGGATAAATAATGACTCAATCTAACTCTAATAGCCAACCAAATCCACCGATTAAACCGAAAGGTGTTCGCAAAATTAGAACCCTGATTGAAGGTTTTGATGAGATCACTCACGGTGGTTTACCCATGGGGCGAACCACCTTAGTGAGTGGCACTTCTGGCACGGGAAAAACCCTGCTTGCCGTTCAATTTCTCTACCACGGTATCAAGTATTTTGACTATCCGGGCCTGTTTGTTACTTTTGAAGAATCTCCCACCGATATTATCCAAAATGCCTATAGTTTTGGTTGGGATTTAGAAGAATTAATTGACCAGGGTAAGTTATTTATTCTCGATGCTTCTCCAGATCCGGAAGGTCAAGAGGTGGTGGGTAGTTTTGATCTTTCGGCCCTGATCGAGCGCATTCAATACGCAATTACCAAATATAAAGCCAAACTGGTATCAATTGACTCTGTAACTGCTGTTTTTCAGCAGTACGAAGCGGTGTCAGTGGTGCGGCGAGAAATTTTTCGGCTCGTGGCCCGGTTAAAATTATTAGGAGTGACTTCAATTATGACCACGGAACGTATCGAAGAATACGGAGCGGTGGCGCGTTTTGGTGTAGAGGAATTTGTCTCTGATAATGTGGTAATTATGCGGAACGTGCTAGAGGGAGAAAGACGACGCAGAACCGCAGAAATCCTCAAATTACGGGGAACAACCCACATGAAGGGGGAATATCCCTTTACTATCACCAATGATGGCATTAATATCTTCCCCCTCGGTGCCATGCGTTTAACTCAGCGCTCCTCTAATGTCCGCATTTCTTCGGGAGTAAAAACCCTCGATGATATGTGTGGAGGCGGTTTTTTCAAGGATTCGATTATTTTGGCTACAGGAGCAACCGGTACGGGTAAAACTCTCTTAGTCAGTAAATTTCTGGAAGAAGGCTGTAGGCGCGGTGAGCGGGCGATTTTGTTCGCTTATGAAGAATCTCGCGCCCAATTGTCCCGAAATGCTTCTTCTTGGGGGATCGATTTTGAGGAGATGGAACGCAAGGGATTATTAAAATTATTGTGTTCTTACCCCGAATCGGCGGGATTAGAAGACCATTTACAGATGATTAAGTCGGAAATCTCGGAATTTAAACCCTCTCGTATTGCTATTGATTCTCTATCGGCACTCGCGCGGGGGGTGACAAATAATGCTTTTCGGCAATTTGTGATCGGGGTGACAGGATACGCCAAACAGGAGGAAATTACGGGATTTTTCACCAATACCACCGACCAATTCATGGGAGCGCACTCGATTACCGAATCCCATATTTCTACGATTACCGACACGATTTTAATGTTGCAGTATGTGGAAATTCGCGGCGAAATGTCGCGAGCGATTAACGTCTTTAAGATGCGCGGTTCTTGGCACGATAAAGGGATTCGTGAATATACTATCAGTCAGGATGGGGCGGATATCAAGGATTCTTTCCGCAATTACGAGCGGATTATTAGTGGTTCCCCGACTAAAATTAGCGTCGATGAAAAGAGTGAATTATCGCGGATTGTTCGCAATGTGCGCGAAAAATTACAGGATGAATAATCGGGGGTTGACTGATGGAGATTATTTTGAAGGGCGATCGGGTAAAGTTGGTCTTAGGGAAAATAACCACCAGATCAACAAACCTAATAAAATCCAGAGAATATCTTTAACCCGGCGAATTACAGAAATCGCTAAACCTAATTCTAGACTACCGGTTAAAGAAGCACCCAGCAGCACTAAAGAACCTTCTAAAGTACCGATATTAGCGGGAATAAAAAAGGTTCCAGCGCGCACCAATTGGGCAACGGAATCAAATAACCAAGCATCGGCAAAAGTGATCGGATGTTGGAGAAGTTGCATTAAAACATAGATTTCTAAAACTCCGAGGGGCCAATTGAGAAAACCGACGATCAAGCCATTTCTAAATAGTGGCAGATTCCGGTAAAATTCCCCTAAACGATCATCGACACTGCGAAGATTTTCTAAAGGTTTAGCTAGGCGATCGCCTAAAAAAGAATGACCTAATCGATTAACTATTCGGGAGGATAAACGGAATCGCTGAATCAAGAAAAATATCAGGATACAACTGGAGAATATAGCAAGACTTAATCCGGTAAAAGTTTTAAAAGAATTAGAAAATTTTGGGGAAGCTAGGAGCAGAAAAAAACCGATAATTGCAAAGAAGACAAGGGAAGCAGTATTTAATGTCTTGGTCAGAATAATCGAGGCACTGGTTTCTTTATAGCTAATCTGATAGTGAGTTTTCAACATCACTGCTTTAAAACCTTCTCCTCCCAAAGAAGCGAAGGGAGTCACGCGATTAAAGGCGGCCCCTACCATGTAAATTAATAATAGGCGAATTGTCCATCGAGGTTGGATAGGAATGCTTTTAAAAGTTAGTTGCCAAGTAAAAACATCGGTGAGAAATTCTAGGAAATAAAAAATAATTACTAATGTCATTCCCCACCAACCGACTAGGGTGATTTGTTGCCACACTTCTTGCAGATTTGTTTGACGTAAAATTATCCCTAGTAAAACAAAACCTAAACCCAGAAAGATAAATTTAAGATATTTCATAAGTAGTCGTGCCAAATTAATTTCTTGGTTAGGATAGGCAATAGGCAATAGGCAATAGGCAAGAAGTAGTTAGATAGGTGTAATTAATTTTGCTTAGGTACTTACTAAATCCTGTTTAAAAGGTCTAGGAGAGCGGGAAGTGGGGTAGTGGAGAAGTGGGGAGATGGGGAATTATGAATTATAACTGATAACTGATAACTGATAACTAAAAATAGTTCCAACGTTGAATAAATGGTAGCCAATGGGATTCGACTAACTCGATCGCTTTTGCATCTGGGGGATAATTATTTTTTTTATATCCTTGCAGACTGCTGATATATTTCTCAAAGCGAGGCATAGCTATTTTTAAGTCAGGAAGTTGCAGTTGATCGTAGATTTTTTCGATTTGTTCTAGGGGGGTTTTTTCTAAATCTTCAAAACGAATTTCTACAAAACTATCGGCGGGTAAATCGGCACTATCTCGCAGGAGAGAATTAAGCATTGGGGGATAACTTTTCAGAATTACCTGCTCGATTTCATCCGTGGATAAATTATCGTAGGATTGTAGTGCTAGTTCCGGTAGGATGCGGGTAAAAAAGTGACGGGTTGAGGGAAAAACTAGATAGGGATTGCGGTAGATATGAATAAATTTAGCATCGGGCCAGATAGCTCGCAATTTGGCAATGTGTGCCGTATAAACGGGGTTTTTGATTAGTAATTGTTTGCCTTTTTGATGTATGGAAACTTTTTTTAATAGATGAGTATGCCAACGCTGCCAATTGGCGATTTCTTTCTCGCTGCAGCCCTGAAAAAAAACCCCTCGCTGGAAATGATACTGAAAACGTTGGGGAAAGTATAAACCATGGTAGTAGGAAAGGGGGATCATGCTGGCCAGGGCGATCGAATCTTCCTGGGGTGAATCGGGAGTAACGGCGACGTTATCCACATGGCGATCGCTCGGTAGGGCTAATTCTAGCAGCGGTTGAAATAAGCGGACGATACCGAGGATATCCCAGGGTAATCCCACCGCTAGGGGCGAAATATAGCCAAAATGCTCCGATTGACCGAGTAAATTGTGCAGATGGGTCGTGCCGCTGCGCCAATAGCCGACAATAAAAATGGGTGCTTTTACCTGTACGCCGCGCTCATAAAACCCTGTCATCAAAATTCGTTCTAGGGTAGAAAAAGGCAGTCGCGCTAGGGTAACTGCCAGCGCCAGGGTTGCTGGGGCCAAATTGGGGCGATCGATGCCGCCATTGGTCAAAAATAAACGAAGGAGAGTGCTAAGGTTACTACCGCAGAGGGGATGAAACAAACTGGACATATTAACTATTTTTGGGCGGTTTTTTGGCGGATAGCTTGGCTGGCCAAGGTTTTGCCGAATTCCCAAGCGGCTCCGGGGAAGCGGTGAGCATCGGCCACCACATCTTTAACGGCGGTGACAAGCCAACGGCAATCCTCATCGGAGAGGGTGAGGGGGGGGATAAACTTGATGATATTCATGCCGTGGCCGGAAACCTGCGAGAGAATTTGATGGCGGGTAAAGAGGGGAACGACGATTAACTGGGAAAATAGCCCTTTATTGGCGGTTTCTAGCATTTTCCAGGCGGCTTTTAGGGACCAACTGCTCGGCTCGGCAAATTCCAAGGCGATCATCATACCCAATCCCCGCACTTCCTGCAAACATTCGTACTGATCTACGAGCGGCTGTAGTTCTGCGATAATTTGTTGACCGATTACGGCCGATCGCTCGACTAATTTTTCCTCTTCAATCACCTGTAAAGTGGCAATACCGGCGGCCATGGCCAGATTATTTTTACCAAAAGTGCTACCGTGCACCACAGAACGATCCATGCGATCAAATACTCGATCGAAGATCCAGCGACGACAGAGAACCGCTCCCACTGGCACAAAACCGCCCGAAAGAGCCTTGGCAACACATAAAATGTCCGGTTCTACCCCCCAATGTTCCACTGCCCAAATTTTGCCAGTCCGGCCCAAACCAGTCTGCACTTCATCGGCCACAAAAAGAGTGCCGTAACGACGACAAAGGGCAGCCGCCGCGGGGATATAGTTCGGTTCGGGAATTCTCACCCCGTGACCTTGGATCGGTTCGGTAATAAAAGCCGCTACTTCTTTGTTAATCAGAGCTTTTTCGAGCGCAGCCAGATCGCCGAAGGGTATTTCCTTAAAATCGGCCACAAACGGCCCAAATCCCTGGCGATAATGGGGATCGCCGGTGGCGGAAAGGGAACCCATGGTTAACCCGTGGTAGCCCCCCTGACAGTAAACAATTTGGCTGCGTCCAGTGGCGTAGCGGCTGAATTTAATGGCGGCCTCGACGGTTTCCGTGCCGGAATTAGCAAAGAAAACTCGTTCTAATCCGGGAGGTGCGATCGCTACTAACCGTTCCGCCAGCAATCCCGCTAGGATGGAAGCATCCAATTGGACTAAATTGGGCAATGCTGCCGTCAATACCTCTTGTAAAGCTTGCACGATCTTGGGGTGATTGCGTCCGAGGGCAAAAACACCAAAACCACTCAGTAAGTCCAGATACTTTTCCCCCTGATTGTCGAATAGGTATGCACCTTGGGCTTTAACGTAGTGGCGATCGTAGCCGATCGTTTTTAGTACCCTGACCATCTGGGGGTTTAGGTATTGTTCGTGGAGGGCAAAGTTTTCTTCTAGTCTTTTTTCTATCAGTTCTAAAATGCTCATAAATTCCAGATTTGATTACTGAAAAACTATTTTTCAAACACCTCAAAACCGATTATGTCCATAGCACATTATCATTATTTTTTTGGTTATTTAATATTATAAATTATTCAATATATTTTGTCAAGTATTTAAGAACTTATCTAGGATAATTAAACTAATTAGCTCTTGTGGGCTAAAGGTTAAAGCGACTTTTAGATAATTTATTAGTCAGTTTTTATATGGTAGAGGCGCATCGCGTGCGCCCAAAATGTAATATCAGTAAACAGTAAAAAGTGAACTGATAACTGATAACTGACAGCTATAAAAAAACCGACCAACAAGAGAGAATTCCTGTCAGTCAGTCGGTGATGATAGGCCGAATTTTAGTCAGCTTTATTTCTTAGCGGGGGCAGCCTTAACGAGTTCCAATTCACTTTCAGCGAAGTTATTGGTATTCAGTCCACCGGCGCTACCACTAAAACCGTGGTAGTTAACAGTGTTAAAACGGACGATAACGGGATAGAGGATACCACTTTTGTCAACACTGGCTACGGTTCCTACATCGTTGTACCAGTAAGACTCTTTACGTTTGATTCTAACTTCGGCTCCGCGTTCGATTCCAGGCATAGCTGTTGTTTTTTTTTTAGGGTTTAGTTAACAGGTTACAATCAGAGCGAGTTTGCCGAAAGGGTTTTTACTTTAAGTTTTATTGCAAATCTTGCCACTCTGTTTGGACAAAATGCCCCGAACGTCCCCATAGGTCTGCCTTTGGTGCAATGTTAACGATTGTTAAGTTAAAAGGAATGGCCGTAGTCAGGTATTTTTGGGCCGACATTCCCACATCTGGTCCGATTTGAAAAGCGGCGGCGGTGGCTAAACCTAAGCCTAATAACTGAGAAATCAGACCTCTGGGTAAGAGAAGATGAGTTCCTAAGACTAAGCCGGCGGTTAAGGCTAAAGTTACCGATAAATTGGTGCCACAACGCGGATGTAATGCCAATTGCCCCTCGCCATTTTTGAGACGATGGAGCGCCTGTTTGGCCGCAATTTTCAGTTCATTTGTATTAACCTGTCCGTAGAGATAAAAACCCCTATCGGTGGAGAGTCCCCCCAGGGCCTCGTTATCCGCTGGGGAATGGTCAAAAGGCGATTGACGACGGGCAGCCATTTCGCTTAATACCCAGACGGTAGCGTGTTCCAAGGCGTGAACCTGTCGCAGGGTGAGAAATTCTTTGAAACCGGGGATAAAGCCGATTTGTGCCAGTAAATCGCTGTCTTGCTGGGGCGAGGGGTTAAACCAGTCAAAAGAGGGGTTAGAAGGGCTACTAGAGGTCATAAAGTTGCAGTAGGGAGAGTTTTTTTGAGGAATATGAGGGTGCTATAGAGTTGCAAGGCGGTGTCCCAGTAGGTGTCTTTAATGGGGACTGACCATGGTGATTTTGGCAAAAAAGGGAAAATCTGACCATAGGAGAACTACTGCCAGTTGTTGCTTTAGGTAAGGTTTGCTGAATAAATCTAAAAACCTTGTTGGATAAGACTTCTAGACTTTTTTGAAATCCAAAAGTGCCGGGCATGGGAGTGAGCAGGGGGAAAATTCCGGGACTTTTTCCCTGAAAATTGGGTAATTGACCACCTGAAAACCGGTAAAACCCTACACCCTACACCCTACACCCCACACCCTGCCCCCACGAAAAACTTTTTCAGCAAACCCTAGTTAAGAAGCGAAATGATTCCAGTTATCTCGATTGCTAGTCTTGGTCATAAAAACTGTAGTCAATTAGCTGTCTAAATAGGCGTTAATGATAGCGAGAGCCACTAAGGGAGCGGTAATTGTTCTCAAAATGCGTTTTCCCAATGATACAGGCAGAAAATCAGCAGCGAGCGCTTGTTCTATTTCTGCCTCCGTCCATCCCCCTTCCGGTCCGATGGCAATGGTTATCTCGGTTGATGTTTGCAATTGAGAAAGTAGCGGGTCCACTGTTCTACGGGTAACACCAATATAACAAGTTGTCCCTGGGCTAACTCCCCGGTTAAGGATGGCTAAAAATGGTTGTGGTTCTTCGATAATAGGAATAATCTGTCTTTCTGATTGTTCTACAGCTTCCCGGGCAATTTTTCGCCAACGGTCAATTTTTTGAGGACTAGGATTAACTAAACCCCGTTCTGTCAGCAGCGGGATAATCCGATAAACTCCTAATTCGGTGGCAGCGCGAACGATATCATCAAAGCCATTTTTGGGAATTGCTACCATTAAATTCACTTGTACTGGTAGTTCGGTGGTTTCGTTTATCGCTTCTAAAAGATGGGCCGAATTATCAATTATTTCTGCTAACCACGCTTGTCCTTGTCCATTTAGGGCAATAAAATGGTCATGGGATTTTAAACGAACAACTTTTTTAAGATAATGACTTTGTTCGGGTGTTAAGGCAATTAACCCGTTTTCTAGGGTATTAAAATCAAGAAGAAGACGATAATACAAGGCGGTTTAGTCTATATTACTATTGTGTTCAGAATCACTGTCAGCTATCTATTTTAGCTTTTATGGTGTTTTTGTATAAGGTTGAGAGTAGATCAGCTTATAAGCTAAGAAGCATTTAAAGCGCTTATTCTTAAGATTAGCCGAATCTCCCCCAATCCCTTTACTGTTGCCTCTTGCCTCTTGCCTCTTGCCTCGTCTCAACAAGCAATTTAAATGCTTAACAGCTTAGCAGTTATCTTAATGGTGAAGTACGAAGTTTTCCTTTTGGGTAGTCAGTCGTCAATACCAAATTAGGTTATACTTTATGTTTATGACAAAGGCTATAACTTACTATGGCCTTACCTACTCAGATATGTTATAAAATTTATCCTCATCAAGGTATCTCTTGGCAAATAAGAATTAAGACTTGACAATCTCCACTCCCTAACCCCTAACCCCCAGAAAATCCATGGACATAACTGCTAAAATTAAAGAACTGGCACAAAAATATGAGATACCTCCCCAACTGCTCAAGGAAGCCATGGCTTTAGAAGTAGAAAAAATTACTCTAAAAAATCGGCAGCTATCACCTAAAATTGTCAAACTTATCGAAAAATATACCGACTCCTCACAATCATAAATTTTATGGCTCTCTTGCATGATTTATTTTTTGTAAGTAGGGAGGCACAATTATTTGTAGGATGGGTTAGCGGTAGCGTAACATGAGCGGACGTTGGGTTTCATGCTTCAACCCAACCTACGTTCTACGTTCATCTTATATTTAATTCCACCCACCCACTTAGTTTAAAAACGACAAAAATAAATATTAAGTTGCATAAAATCTCTAAATAAACCATTTAATTGATTATTATTCATTCTTAATTCTCCTGATTACTGACCACTGGCTACTGACTCCTAACCAACCACAAAATTTTTGATTTTTACAAGAATTATTATGACTTTGAGACTGAAACAAATTCGCTTAACTAATTGGAAATGTTACCCTAGTCAAAATATTACTTTTAACCTGCATCCCGACAGAAAAATTCAGATTATATTCGGTAATAATGGCCACGGTAAAACTTCTTTGATGACAGGGATTTTATGGGGTCTCTATGGGGGAGATATTGTATCTAAAGAGACTCTGAAAACCTATTTTTATCGAGGTGAGGGGGATTCTTCATCAGCAGAAGAAAAAGAAATGCGGGTAGAATTAAATTTTACTAGAAACGAGAAAAATTACTTTATCAGTCGCACAGCGAAATTAAAAGTTAATGGTAGCAGTTCCTATCCCAGCGTAGAGGAAGCATTATTTTATGAAGATGGAACCATGAGAAGTAACTCTAGGGAATATATCGAAGCATTGCTTCCTAAATCTATTCGAGATTTTTTCTGTTTTGATGGCTCAAAAATCGAACAATATACCCAGATAACTCAAACTAAAGAAGCAAAAGAAGCAATTGAAAAAGTTTTGGGTATCCCGGAATTAAGAAATCTGCGTGATGATACAGAAAAAGCCTTGCAAGAATTAGAAAACCGTTTAAATAAAGCAAAGGGAACCAGTCAAACTTTTAAAGATAAGCTGCAACAATTACGAGAATTAGAAGAAGAAATTGATCTTAAAAAAGGTCAGCTTAAAAATGCCAAAGATAGCGAAAAAGATGCTATAATTATCTACCAAGACGCTCAAGAAAAAGCCGCTCAGATTGAAAGTTTACGAGAAAAATTAGAGGAAATTCATAACTTAGAGAAAAAGCGTATCGGTTTACAAACTCAGTTAGATAACCTGCAAAAGTCTATCGATTCTTGGTTAAAAAAAGCTTCGATACCTTTGCTGATTAACTTTGTGCAGGAAATGGTTGATGATTTGCAAGTTACTAGCTTAAAAAGCACTTATAAAACTAATTCTACAGCAATTTTACAAGCAATACTTGACGATAAAAGCTGTCTATGTGGTCGTTGTTTAGATCAAAATTCTCGTGACTTTATCCTTCAACAAATTGCCGAACTAGAGTCCTTAGAAGTGGACAACGTCACCAGAATAGAAAAAGAGCAAATTAGAATTGATTTACAGGGAATTATCCGAGATAATGCCAAATTTAGCAATTATAGTCAATTGCTTTTACAAAGAGATCTTTTAGAAGAAGAAATCGAAGAAATTAATCAACATATTAAACAGCTAAAACAGGAAACCACGGGAATAAATCAAGAATCAGCTAATGATATTTGGCGAAAAGTTGGCGAATCTGGTAAAAATGTTGAGACGATACAAGAAAAGATCGAACGCTTGCAAAAGGACATTGAAATCAAAGAAAAGCAATTAGAAAATTTACGCAAAGAAGTGGAAATTTTAGCTAGGGAAAATCAAACCACATTGATGTTATCTAATCAGGTTAAAATGGCCAGAGGTTTAAAAAATGCCACTAACGAATTAATCGAATGGCATATCGATAATTCCCAAAAAATGATTAATCAAGTAACCAGTGATCGCTATTTACAAGTAACCAACAAACCAGAGGAATATAGAGGAGTAGAAATCACTCCCGAATACACTTTAGGAATCCGTACCATCACGGGAAAATTATTAAATCCCGATGTTTTAAGTGCGGGAGAAAAGGAAGCTTTAGCTTTTGCTTTTATCACCGGTTTAAATCAAATAACTGATACTTGTGTTCCCCTAATTATGGATACACCTTTTGGACATTTAGACGAAGAACATCAAAAAAATATTATTAACTCTCTCCCTAATTTAAACTCCCAAGTAATTATTTTAGCCACGGATCGCGATCTTCCCGATCCACTTTTAAATCTCTTGCTTCCCCACAGTACTGATATTTTAAAAATACACCGTTTGGCTGCCGATGAAGATGCTTCCGTGATTGAAGTGATGGAGAGTTACTAATGCAGAGAATCGATCCCAGTTTGAAGATTTATGCCTCGGAAACTTCCAGAAATTATCTACAGGTACTAAAAGATAATAAAACCTTTGAGCGCATGGTAGATGCTTATTTATTCGCCGCTGCTTTTGCCATTAAACAAGACTTCAGTATCTACGGAACCACTCTGAGCAATCGACAGGATTTAATTACTATTAGCCAAATCGAGCCAGAAGTTATTTTAGCTTTAACCGCAGGAATTTATATTATCTGTAAAAAGAATTCCTATCCTCAACCTAGCGATGGCAAAGAAGTTTTAGATAAGATCTGTCAATACGCAGAAGTGGGATTAAGGGAATTAAAAGAACGCTGGCAAGGCAAAGTCAGCAATCAAATCCAAGCTGACATTGAGAGAATTATCAATAATCTCTAAAATTCTCCCTATCTAACTATCTTTTTTAGCGATAACGACAAATTAGATTCTTTCCACACTGCCAAAAAAGACGGGTTCCACGCGAATAGCAATGACACTAGCCGGACGTAAAACCATATATTCCCCTTGGATATTTCTGATCGGAACATTGATAAAATCCTGGGAATCGGCTTTCGGAACTAATTCGTTACTGTACCACTTTTGAAATTCTTGGATAGTCAAAAAACGGACTTCCTCGCGATGTCCACTGCTTAAGAACAAATGTACGGCGTACTCGTCAGCTTTTCTACTCATTTTTTTTAACTAATCAGATTGAATTTTTGTAATAAAGTTGCCATTAAAGGCGGAAAAGTGAGACGCAATTCGCTAGGATCCGAGAAAATTAATTTTTGGTAGCTTGGCAGGTCAAAAGCTAGTTTACCCTTTAATTCCGCTCGATTTTGATAGGTCAGCAGAATTTGTCCGCCCTGTTTACAAGCGATCGCATAACCTAATTCTACACCCACTAGGGGACTAGGCAGTAATTCCGTTTCCTTTTGGCTAATCGCCGTAGCATCGGCAATAAATAATAAACTTTTGCGAATTTTGCGTAGTTGACTATCGCTCAATCTGGTGACATTGCCCTCAGTTCGGGGCGTTTCTTCGATGGTTAAGGGCAAACGGGAGCGTTTATTGAGATTTTCGACGGTTTCGGTCAAAACTGTTTTTAAAGCGGTGCTAGAGTCCTTAAATTGGCTTTGGGAGCTAAAATAAATGACGGGATCCAACCAAGCGCTGAGGTCCTGTTTAGTAAAGTAAATTTCTTGGGAAATCAGGTCAATATTCGAGATGACGTAACCGCCACTACCTTCGAGGTAAAATTCCACCCTTTCCCCTTCTAGATAGCGTTGGAACCAGACAGAACCCTGTATCGTCAGACTATCATCGAGAAAATCGGCTCTTAAACCCGATTTTAAGAGACTATTGCGACTTAAGCGCAAGTCGTGGGGACGTTTGACAACCTCACGGATAGGTTCGTATTTGTCCAGATACCAAGCTTTCAGGGCAATGATGGCCATAGGTGTGGCGATTAAAGACACTCTCCCATTTTAGCAGTAAGCACCGATATCCTCTCCACATTCATCGGCTAGGTAAGAAAGAGCGCGAAATCTTAACATCATCAGGTTTTCGTAGAGGGGATTTAGCTTGCAAAGGGGCGGAATCTCTAGAATTGTCCGGCTAAATAGGGTAATTTTCCTAGCAAAGGGACATTGAGCCGGAATTAGACGACAAATCCGATGAGCCAGTGCAGGTGTATTAATCTCTAGGCGATCAATTCGTTGCCGCAGGGGTTGCCATAAATCCCATTTTGGTTGCGGTGACGGGTTTTTCCGATTGCCTTTCGACCAAGGGGCGATCCAATTAGACAAAATTATTTTATTTGTGGTATAATCCGATACATCAGCATCGACCATAGTCTTACCTTCTATTGATTGACTCATAAGGTTCTATCTGAGATTACGACAGGGCGAACAATCTTTCCCGAAAATCCTCTGGGACGTTCGGACATTTGACCGCTTTAACGATAACATCCCTGGGATAAAATTACTCGTTAAGACTGTCTATGAGCGAGCAGGGAGCAGGGAGAGGAAATTTGAACATTTGTACTAACTTTCTATCTTCGAGTTATCACCTGAAAGCTAATAGGCAACAGACGACAATAAGATAACGTCACCAGTGAGTTTAACTAGATTAATCTCTAAGCTTCACCCAAAGATATTGGCTCTGATTAGAGCTATTACTAGGTTAGCAAAAAGTCAGGTTTTTTCACGTCAGCATAGTACACTTTTTCTGGGTATAAAATATCACCCAGTTTTTGTCAAAGATACGCAATCGAAGGGGTGTAGGGTGTGGGGTGTGGGAATTATGAATTTTTCAGTGAACAGTAAACAGTGAACTGATAACTGATAACTGATAACTGATAACTGATTTACATTCTTTCCAAAACGGGGATTCCCAGGAGAGATAAGCCTAATTTTAGGGTTCTTGCCGTCAAATCACACAAAACTAAACGAGAGGTTTTAATCGGTTCTGCCGCTTTCAGAACGGGACAATTCTCATAGAAACGATTATACTTTTTACTGAGTTCGTAAAGATAATCACATAAACGATTGGGTAATAAATCCTCTTCCACGGCACTAATTACTTCCGGAAGTTGCAGTAATTGTTTAGCCAGAATTAATTCGCTTTCATCCTTGAGAATTAGCGATGAATTGGCACTTAAATCCTGAAAATTAATACCACCTTCGCGACTGATACTCTGGACTCTAGCGTAAGCGTACAGCATATAGGGGGCGGTGTTGCCTTGCAGATTGAGCATTTTGTCGTAACTGAAAACGTAGTTACTATGGCGATTTTGGCTGAGATCGGCGTATTTAACGGCACTTAATCCGACAGTTTCGGCAGTCTTAGCGATAAAATCGCCGGTTTCTTCTCTTTCCTCGCTTGCCAGTCTTTTTTCTAAGTCAGCCAGGGAACAGGCGATCGCTTGATCGAGTAATTCTTGTAATTTTACCGTCTCCCCGGAACGAGTTTTTAATTTTTTACCATCTTCCCCTAAAACTAATCCAAAAGCGACGTGAACCACTGCCACATTATCGGGTAAAAATCCCGCTTTTTTAGCCACCTGAAATACTTGGGCAAAATGGTTAGCTTGTCCAGCATCAGTAACATAAATTATTCTTTCGGCCTTATCTTCACGCACTCGATAACAAATTGCCGCTAAATCGGTGGTAGCGTAATTATAACCGCCGTCGGATTTCTTGACAATTAGGGGCAGAGGATACCCCTCTTTGTTGGTAAAACCATCGAGAAAGACGCATAAAGCACCGTTGTCTTCTGTTAGCAATTCCTGTTGATCTAATTCTCTGATTACTGCTTCCAGGTAGGGATTATAAAAAGATTCCCCCCTTTCGGTCAGTTTTATATCGAGAATATCATAGATTTTCTGAAATTCCCGTCGTGATTGTTGACAAAGTAACTGCCATGCTTGACGACTTTGAGGATCACCCGACTGTAATTTTACTACAGCTTGACGGGCAGTTTCTTTAAAGTTTTCGTCTTCATCAAAACGAATTTTGGCCTTTTTATAAAAGCTAACTAAATCCCCTAAATCTAGGGCATCTGCTTGGGTTAAAGCACTAGGATAAGCTTCTTGCAAATAGGTGATTAACATCCCGAATTGAGTCCCCCAATCCCCGACGTGATTAAGACGAATTACTTGATGATGACGAAATTCCAAAATCCGAGCAATACAATCACCAATTATAGTCGATCGCAAGTGACCGACGTGCATTTCTTTGGCAATATTGGGACTGGAAAAATCGACAATAATTTTTTGACTGGGGTTAGCAGCGGCAACTCCTAAACGGTTGTCAGTAATTAGGTCTTTTAATTGGGTTTCTAGATAACTGGGTTTAAGGGTAAGATTGATAAAACCGGGTCCAGCAATTTCGGGGGGTTGACAGAGATCATCTATCTCTAGATTTTTTAGTAAAGTTGTCGCCACTTCCCGGGGTTTTTGTTTTAATTCTTTGGCTAAAGAGAGGGAAATATTACATTGATAATCGCCAAAACGGGGGTTACTAGCGGCGACAATTAGGGGATCGGTAGCGGCGAAGTTTTCCCCAAAGGATTTAACTAGGGATTGGGAAAAACGCTCTTTTATTTGTTGGATAATGGCAGTCATAGAGAGAATTTAGCAATGAATGTTAGAAGTCTATGGGGAATTAGGAAATTTATCTTGCTCTCATCTTGAATAGAATTGAGCCGGACGGGGTATTATGTCCATTTTCTTGGTACATTATAAGCATCAAATTTAGTATCTTTACTAATTAGAATTAGCGATCTGTTTAGAGATTGAGCAATTAGCATTATATCAAATGGATCACGGTGATGCAAGGGTAAAGTACAAATTTTTAGAGTATCAGAAAATGATATAGACAGTAAGGTTATATCTGATGCTTCTAGTTTAGTTTCAATGGTTTCATAACTTTTTTGTAGGGCTAACTTACCTAAATTTAACTTAATCGCAATTTCCCAGAGACTAACAATACTGACATAAACTTCAGGAGCAAAATCTATTTCCTCCCGAAGATTATTAGGCAAGTTAGAATCGTTTTCAGTTAACCAGATGAAAGTATGGGTGTCCAGAAGAAAAGATGTCATCACATATATTCCTGAAAATCTTCCAAAGACTCATCAAAATCATCGGACAAAGGTAAGGTAAATGTACCTTGTAAAATTCCTGAACGACGTTTCCTAAGAGAAGGTTTCTCTATAATAACATCTGATTGATAATTGGCCATCAAATATTCAGCATAGTGAAGCAACTCTATTTTTAAAAACTCTGGCATTGCTTCGACAGTTTCTAAGATTTTTGTGTCTATATTCATAGGTTTGGGATACTTAATTTGAGCTAATTCTTACTAATTACTTATTCCTTAACCAATAAAACCACGGCATAAACTGCGATACCTTCTTCTCGTCCCACCGGTCCTAATTGTTCGTTAGTAGTGGCTTTGATTCCCACCTGTTCTGGATTAATCTTGAGGGTTTCTGCTAACTTGGCTCGCATCGCATTAAGGTGGGGTTTCATTTTCGGTTTTTCGGCGATAATTACCGAATCAATATTATTAATCTGCCAACCTTTATCGATAATTAATTGATTAACTTGCTCTAATAATTTTAAACTATTCGCCCCTTGCCATTGTGGGTCTGTGGGGGGAAAATAATGACCGATATCGCCTAAACTAAGCGCCCCCAGCATGGCATCCATAATAGCGTGGGTTAAGACATCGGCATCACTGTGACCCAATAAACCGACAGTATGGGCAATTTCTACTCCTCCCAAAATTAAAGGTCTTCCTGTTACCAATCGGTGGATATCGTAGCCGTTACCAATACGAATATTCATAGAGCAGTCTCCTTGAAGTTATATTAATTATCTTATCGCAAAAGGGAACAGGAAACGGGGAAATATTTTTCCTCACTTGTCCTTATTAGCTAATTAGCTAGGAAGGATGAACTATTCTGCTGAAGTTTTTTGCAGTGCAATGAAAGCTTATACTAAATTGATTTTTGATAGTATCATTAACTGCCAATCCAACTTTAAAAACCCACTTGCCACTTGCCACTTCCCACTCTATACTTGTTAAATAAGATTTAGTATAACTCGATCGCTGTTAAAATTGCGGTAGAATCAGGAGAGGGTTGGGTTTCATGCTTCAAACCAACCTACGTTCTTTTTCAATAAGATTTATAGCGTTTTTCAGTCTGCTGAGGTACAAAAGTTATGGGTTTTAGGCACTCATGCAAAAGGGAAGAAAAATAGGTGTACCTTACTAGCTTAGGAAACGCTATAGTTAAACACCGAATTTTGAACAATTATGCAACAATTTATTCAACAGTTAAAAATCGATTTATCCTTGACAGTGATCTAGCAGTTTCATCATTTACTTTCCTAAATATCCTTAGCTAATCATCGCCAATAAACCTTGATAAAAAATCTGAAAACTAGGAGAACAATTATGAGCAGGAGTCATAAATTGAGAAATTTATCGGGCTGCTTTCACTTTTTCTAAACCTCCTCGATGATACCCAGCTTTTTGAAGTATCTTTTCTAAGTTTTCCCAAGTTCCGCCCGTAATTTCATCGGGTTTTCTGTATTTTGCTTGCTGTCCCACATTAGTAGAAACTTTGGGATAGGCTGAGACTATAGCCTGAATATCACCAAAAAACCAAGCTTCTAGTTCTTCTATAGCAATTCTATTTAACACCTGAAATGTTTTTTTATCTTCACTAATCGTTTTGGTGATCAGTCCTGTTTGTTGGGCAATATTTTCTAACTTTTCTTTGAGCATTTGACAATCTTCATTGTCTCTATCTACAAGAATAATGATTCGATAATCATCGGGTATCCAGCATTGATAGCCTTTTAATCGCTCCGGTAGTTTTTTGATTAAATCGGATTTACCTCGAAAGGCATGAATTTTATAGGTGACATTCTCAAATAATATTTTAGGTAAAATTTGATTTAAACATTCTTGGGTAGAAAATTCTTCAACTAAAAATTCAAGATGCACTTTTTTCCTCCTTTGCCATTAAATTTAAATGCTAGGATTCCCCACATCAAAATAGTCCTCCATCCATAATTGACCCAACAAAGCACCATTTTGAATAAATTCCTTAACTCCTTGCATTGCTGAAGTACGTTTAGCTTGAGTAAAACCATTTTCATCTCGATAAAGTACCCAAACCTCCTCTGGTTTCAAACCATCTACAAAAAAGGGAGAATGAGTTGTTACCATTAATTGTGTACTTGCGGTCGCTGCCCGACATTCTTCTGCTAATTCAGGTAATAAACGGGGATGAAGATGATTTTCTGGTTCTTCTATTCCCAGTAATTGCGGAGGGCTTGGATCATATAATATAGTTAAATAAGCCAACATTTTTAAAGTGCCATCGGAGGCAAATTTGGCAAGAATTGGATCTTGAAAAGGTGCGTCTTTAATTTGAAGTAAAAGCTGTCCATTCGGCATAATAGATGCTTCTACTTTTTCTAATCTAGGAATTCGACGAGAAAGGGTTTGTAAAATAGATTCTAATCGTTGAGGATGATCTTCTTTTAAATATTGAATAACATTAGGTAAATTGTCACCAGTTGGGGATAATCTTTCTTGCGCTCCTGCTTCTGGTTGAGTGCGAGTATTATCTGCGGTTAAGTAGGAAAGATACCAACTTGTGATAAAACGACGCAAAGCACTAACCCGGGGATGTTTGGCCAATTGTCCGAGGGTACTAACAGCTAAAAATTCTGGGGAGTCTAATCGTTCAGAGATTCGTTTATCTTTTGGTTTGGGATTTTCTCCACTAATCACTATTCCTCCCCCTTCTTTAAAGTCTAAAAAGCGATAAGGTTTGCCCTTCGCTCCTTGTCTCCACTGTAACCATTCTTCGGCAACATAAGGGCGATTGTTAGCTTCATTAATAGCCAAATGATAGGTAATTAAAGGTGATGCCAATTTTTCTCGATATTTTAATTCGATAATGATGTAACCTTCTTGTCCTCTGGTTCTTAATTCTTTAAATCTTCCCCGTCTGTCCCAAGCTTTTTTTAAACCAACAGTAAAACATTCAGAGAGGAAAGCAAAGACATCAAATATGGTAGATTTTCCGCTCCCATTAGGACCGAGAAAAACGGTTAAAGGAGTAATGCTTTTTAATTCTAAGTCCTGTAAAGCTCGGTAATTTTGCACGCGCAGATTTTCGATTCGAGGTATAGAGTTTTTAGACATTGATTGTTGCTCTCTGCTGCTTTTAGCTCGTCTTGTCCCAGATTAGCTGTTAATTTTCCCAGTTCCCGCAAAAAACTGGTCAATTTTTAGTAATCTGGCTCTTCTGGACTGGTTATAGCAAATTAGCTCTCCTGATTCTACCGCAATCTTAACAGCGATCGAGTTATACTAAATCTTATTTAACAAGAACGTAGGTTGGGCTTCGGCCGTGAGCTTTTGCCGAACGGTTGAAGCATGAAACCCAACGCTCTCCCGATTCTACCGCACTCCGAGTTTTTTCTTGGGGATAATCTCCTAACTTCTGACCATCTACTGCCGATTACCGCAAAGGATAGCCATTTATTCTATCAGATTGAGAAGATATTAATTATGATAACACTTGTGATTATATTTTTCACTGCCTTGCTGGCAGTTACGGATTTTACTTACCAAGTTTTGATTCATTTTCCCATACAAATCATCAATTTTTTGGGGTCGTTGTTGTCCTATGGAGTAATCGGACTGATAATTTTTGTCCTAGTGTGGATTGTGGGGGACTGATTTCTCGGTAGAAAAAAATGAGAGAATCAGCCTTAGCCAATTCTCCCCAATTTAAGCCAACTTTTAGTTTTTACTGTTCACTAGCCACTGCTTGGGGTTGTCCTTGCGGTTGGAATTGGAACAGGGAATAAACCACGTTACGACGGATATCAATCATCATTTCTAAAAACATCTCGTAGCCTTCCTGTTTATACTCAATTAGGGGGTCTTTTTGACCGTAACCGCGTAAACCAATCGACTCGCGTAAAGCTTCCATAGCTTGCAGGTGTTCGCGCCATAACATATCGATTTGTTGCAGGATAAAATAACGTTCGGCATCGCGCATTAAACCGGCGCGAATATTATCCACTTGACGTTCTTTAATTTCGTAGGCTTTGCGAACTTCTTCGTGTAGGAACATCTTGATATCATTAACACTCATCTCCTCGACATCTTTAGCGGTAATATCTGCCAACAGATAGACGAATTCTTGAGATTTACTAATCAGTTTTTCCAAATCCCATTCTTCCGCCGGCAGTTCGGGATTAACATAAGCCATGACGATTTCATCCATGGTTTTTTCGGCGTATTGCAGCACCTGTTCTTTTAAGTCCATCCCCTCCAAAACCCGACGACGTTCGGCATAAATAGCGCGCCGTTGATTATTCATCACCTCGTCGTATTCAAACACCTGTTTCCGGGCATCATAATAGAAGGTTTCCACTTTTCTTTGCGCGCCTTCCAAGGAACGAGTTAACATTCCCGATTCAATGGGCATATCTTCTTCCACCCGGAAGGCATCCATTAAACCCGCCACGCGGTCGCCCCCAAAAATCCGCAATAAATTGTCTTCTAGGCTTAAAAAGAAGCGTGTGGAACCGGGGTCGCCCTGTCTGCCCGCCCTGCCTCGCAATTGGTTGTCAATACGGCGGGATTCGTGGCGTTCCGTCCCGATAACGTGCAGTCCGCCTCTTTCTACTACCTCATCATGTTCTTTGCCTGTGTAATCTTCATAGGTTTTGCGAATTAATTTATAGACTTCCCGTAACTTTTGAATAACCGGGTCATCCGTGGGGGCTTTTTCGGCTGCGATAGCGATTTTTTCTTCTACTTCTAATTCGGGTAAACTTTGAGTTCCGTGGGTATCAACGGCAAATTTAACCGCTTCTTTCAGGGCATTTTCTACCTCTTTCGGTAACTCGGTGGGAAAAATTTCCGCCGAGGCGCGCCAGTTTTTTTTCTTCTTACCTGGGGCGAATCCTTGCGGGCGATTGCGTTCTCCTAAACTGGGTAAACTAAAGGCCAAATTGTCATCTTCGGGCATAACTAATTTCGGCATTAAATACTCGCGAATTTTCAATCGGGCCATATAGTCGGAGTTACCACCGAGGATGATATCGGTTCCCCGTCCCGCCATGTTCGTGGCAATGGTTACGGCCCCGGCCCGGCCTGCTTGGGCGACGATTTCCGATTCCCTTTCCACGTTTTCCGGACGAGCATTAAGTAAGTTATGGGGAATATTCCTTCCCTGTAATAAAAGCGAAAGCACTTCCGATTTTTCCACACTGGTGGTACCGACTAAAACCGGGCGACCCTGTTCGTGCATTTGTTGACATTCTTCAGCGACGGCGTTCCATTTTGCCTGTTCATTTTTATAGACCACATCGGCTAAATCTTGCCGACGAGAAACGCGGTTAGTGGGAATAATTGTTACTTGCAGGTTATAGACTTTTTCTAGTTCCGTTTCTTCGGTTTTGGCCGTCCCGGTCATGCCAGATAATTTCGGATAGAGTAGGAAAAAGTTTTGATAGGTAATCGTGGCTAAGGTTTGGGTTTCCTGTTGAATTTCTACCCCTTCCTTAGCTTCCACTGCCTGATGTAAACCATCACCCCAACGTCGCCCCGGTAATACCCGTCCCGTGAACTCATCAACGATAACAATTTCACCACTGCGGACGATATAGTTAACGTCTTTTTTCTGGAGTTCTTTGGCACGAATAGCGTTAGAAATATAGTGCGCCCAGGGATTTTCTTGGTCGTATAAATCGGTAACTTCTAATAGTTCTTCCGCTCTTTTAAAGCCTTCATCGGTCATTAAAACGTTACGGTCTTTTTCGTTAACTTCGTAGTCTCCCGGTCCGTCTTCTACTTTTTGGCGCACTAATTGCTTGGCGATTTCGGCGGCGAGAATATATTTTTCTGTGGGTCGATCGATCGGTCCTGATATAATTAATGGGGTTCTGGCCTCATCGATAAGAATGGAGTCCACTTCGTCGATAACGCAGTAGTTAAAGGGTCTTTGGACAACTTCCCCCATCACTGTAGCCATGTTATCGCGCAGATAATCAAAGCCGAGTTCGCTGTTAGTGGTGTAGGTGATGTCACAGGCATAATTTTTCTTTCTTTCTTCCGGACTCATGCCGGCTTGAATTAGTCCCACACTTAACCCTAAAAAGCGGTGTACCTGCCCCATCCATTCCGCATCACGACGGGCGAGATAATCGTTAACGGTGACGACGTGAACCCCTTTTCCGGTCAATCCATTCAAATAAGCGGGGAGAGTGGCAACTAGGGTTTTTCCTTCCCCGGTTTTCATCTCGGCGATTTGTCCTTTGTGCAGTACCATTCCCCCCAATAACTGCACGTCAAAGTGACGCATCCCTAAGACTCGGATTCCCGCTTCCCGGACAATGGCGAAAGCTTCGGGGAGGATTTCCTCGAGAATATCCTCTCTTTGCTCATAATTTCTCGCTTTGTCTAATCTTTCCTTAAATTCGCCAGTTTTGCCCCTTAATTCCTCATCGGACAGGTTTTTAATGTCTTCTTCCAGCAGGTTGATTTCGGTGACGAGGGGCTGAAATTTTTTAATTTTGCGGGCGTTGGGATCTCCGAGTAGGGCTTTTAACATAGCAGTTTTTATTCTCTCGCTTCGATTGGCTCTTGGTCTGTGGTGTTAACAATTGTATCACTCTCGTTGGGAGTGGAGAATCATTTATCGGTGAACAGGGACTCTTGCCAGTGGGCAAAAATTAACCTTCCGAACTTGTTATGCTAAATTCGTAATTGATTTAAGGCAAGAGGCAAGAGGCAAGAGGCAAGGGGCAAGAGGCAAGAGGCAAGGGGTGGTTAGATATGTGTAATTAATTTTGCTTAGTTACTTAAGAAAACAAAGGAGTTTTAAATGTCTGAAATTAAAGATTTTAAAGAATTAATAATCTGGCAAAAAGGAATGGATATTGCCGAAAAATGCTATTATTTGACTAAATCTTTTCCCAAGGAAGAACTCTATGGTATGGTGCAACAGATTAGAAAAGCATCTGCATCTATTCCCGCCAAC
Organism: Microcystis sp. M_QC_C_20170808_M9Col; assembly: GCF_007095495.1. NCBI lineage: Bacteria > Bacillati > Cyanobacteriota > Cyanophyceae > Chroococcales > Microcystaceae > Microcystis > Microcystis sp. M_QC_C_20170808_M9Col. The sequence continues at coordinate 27,541 of NZ_SFBZ01000062.1, forward strand.
ATTTCTGAAGGTTATGGGAGGCGAAGTTCAGGAGACTATGCGAGATTTCTCAACATCTCTCAAGGCTCAATTAATGAGCTTCAAACACATTTAATCCTCTGTCAAAGAGTAGGGCTTTGCGAGGAAAAACATATTAAATCAATCATTTCTCTACTCCTAGAAGAGACCCGAATGATTTCTTCTCTTCTTAAAAAACTAAATTCTTAAAATATAGCGTTTCCTAAGCTAGTGAGGTACACCTATTTTTCTTCCCTTTTACCGTTCGACGTTAAGCTCACGGCCGAAGCCTCTTGCCTTTTGCCTAAAACCCATAACTTTTGTACCTCAGCAGACTGAAAAAAGCTATATTTTGCCTTTTGCCTTTTGCCTTTTGCCTTTTGCCTTTTGCCTTTTGCCTTTTGCCTTTTGCCTTTTGCCTTTTGCCTTTTGCCTCTCCCAATATGTAGCCTATAGTCAACGGATTTAGTATTAATCTTCTCTCACCGGTGGCTTAACTAAAGGGGAAACCACCATATTTATTGATAATTATATCTATAGTTTCCATAATTGCGATCGATTCGCCCAAAATGGAGATAATTTGTTGATAATGTTCTAGGTCATCGTAGCTAAGGTGGCGACCTTTGCGGTCTTTTAGCCACTTCTGACACACTTGATAACCGCCGATATAAAAGTTCCAAATTTGAGGCGGAATCCCCGCAAAATACTGGTCAGAATTAATCGAAATTTGTTGTTTATTTTCGTCATATTTCACCTGTTCGACTAGATTAGAACCCGCCACGGGATAGCTACTAATTTCTTTTCCCGTTGCTTTCATCAGGTGTAAATGTACTAATCTGTCACCTTTTTTGACTAATTCCCAGAATAATTCTTGATTACTGGTGAGAGGAACACGAGGAAAGTCTATCTTTAAAAATTCGGCGTAACGTTGGCGATATTGGGGAGAGTGAAAGACAGCATAGATATAGTTAAAAATGTCTTCCGGTCCAAAGGTTTTCTTTTTGTCTCCTTTGCCATCACTGATAAATTCTAATTCAAGTTTTGCCGAAAGTTTGTTAATAAATTCAGGCGCTAGATTGGGACGGCGACCATTTGGCGAGTTGGTTGCTTCTGTGTCAAATAGGGTTGGGGTATTGGTTGGATAAAGATAAAGGGGGAAAACAAAGCCATTATTTGATGTTTTGGGAGAGAGACAAATCACTTCAACAATATTTCCTGATATTTGAACGTGATTAAAGCTTTCTCCTTTAGTCATCCTAGAGGTAATTAGTGCATAATTTTGTTGATATTTTAGATTATACATAACATTACTTCTTGCTCTACAGTGAAAGCCTCTTGAATTACCAGTATAATATGTATATCTTTTGTCAAAAGGTCTGTATAAAATAGGAGTTAATTTATCCTTGGATAAATTTGATTGCTTAACATCTTTCTGTGCTAAATCTATCTTCCAATCTTGAGAATCTTTACCTAAATTATACTTAATTCTAGCTTCTTCTGGACTGAGATTGACAAAATCATTGATTATATCCCAAATTTCTTTTTCACTCCATTGAATTGTTAAACTATCTCTAGCTGTGACGATACCAACACTATTAACTGGCATAATTTCAGTAATCTTCCAAAATTGATCATATTCCGAGCGCAGATTAATATTCTGAGGTTTAAATAGATAAAAAGGAGAATCAGGTTGTAATTCTTGCCAAGAAGTAGAATAAAGATCATTTTCATCTAACCAATGATACTTACCACCGACAATAACTTGATTCTCAATCATCTCTCTTTTGCCCCATAAATCAGCATGATAAACTTTAGCTAAATTTGAAGAAATATTGTGATATTTAATAAAAATACCAATAGCTACACCTTGCTGAATATCAAACACATTTTGATCGGGTGAACCGTCGGGACAGATTTCTTTTTTCTTACTGTTGCCGTGTAAATCGAGGATATAAATGTCATCAAAAGTTTTTAATAAACTTTGACGCATTCCCCGAAAAGTTGGGTTATCCAGATAACCATGATTAGTAACAAAAGCTAAAATTCCATAACCAGTTTTCTCGATGCGCCATTGACCAAAGCGAATAAATTTGACATAATCATCATTTAACCATTTAGGATTTTTTTCGCCTAAAGGTTGCTCATCTACTTCAAAATAACTAGCAGTTTTTTCTCCAGAAATAATATCTTTTCCCTTCAATAATTCCTTAATCCAGTCTCCTGTATTTACGGAATGTCCAGAGTAGGGTGGATTACCAATAATCACCATAACAGGATGTTCTTGCTTAACACCTTGCGCTGACTCTGCTTCATCGCGAATGCGATTTAAAAAACCATCAGCAGGGGGAATTTGAAAAGCTTCCTGTAGGGTGTTAGTGAGATAGATTCCCAAGCGTTCATCGGCACTAAAATCATAGCCTAATTCCTGAAGTTGTAAACCTAACTTCATGTGTGCTACGGTGTAGGGAGCCATCAGTAATTCAAACCCAAAGAGACGGGGTAATAAATGTTTACTGACATAACTAGACCACATCCCTTTCTGTTGACGAAAACTATCATAGATATGGTCGATAACCGAGTGTAAAAAAGTGCCAGTTCCCACAGCGGGATCGAGGATTAAAACTTGGTGAACTTCCTGAGTTTCTTGGCTATTATTAGGATTTTTAATCGTAATTTTTTTGGCATCGGCCAAACCTTTAGGAATCTGAAACTTATTTTTTAGAATATAGTCCACACTGCGAACCATGTAAGAAACCACGGGTTCAGGGGTATAATAAACCCCCCTAGACTCACGCATTTTACTATCGTATTCTGCTAAAAAAGTCTCATAAAAGTGAACCACAGGATCCTGCTTGCGCGTGCGTTTTCCAAAGCTGCTAAGAATCCCCTCCATGTCCGTTTGTTGTAAAATAGTCGCTAGAGTATCCACGGCCCAAGTAATCCGCTCATCTAATTCTGTACCAGCAATTTGATGAAAAATTCCCCGCAAAAAAGGGTTAGTTTTTGGGAGGCGAAATGCTGCCGTTTCCCTGGAAAAAGAACTTATTTGATCCGTATTACAGCGTGCTGCGAATAAACCATAACAGATTGTTTGTGCATACATATCGGCAAACTGCGCTTCATTGAGATCACTAATTAAAACTCGTTGAAAAGATTGCAATTGTTGCCGCAACATTCCCCCGCAATCTTGATCTTTTAAAGCTTGGCCGATTGCATCTCGAATTAACTGCGCTAAAGCGGCCATTTTTTTCGCCAATTCTCGCGGTGTTGTGATCTGAATAACTTTTGAGAGGAAAAATTGACAGAACAATTGTTCTACTTGTAAAATACCCTGGGAATCAGGTTTAATTTGCTTTTTTTGATTAAGAGTTGCCACGGCAGCTGATAGACGCAATTCTCCCGATACATACCAACGAAATTCTAAATGATCAGTGATAATTAAATTACCTAAAGCCTGTAAATAACGTTTTATTTGGGGAGTATTTTCAACCTTTTTGAGAGAAGTTCCGATATCTTTTGCTTCCAGATGGCCAATTTCTACCATACCCTGATTAATCACAAAATCCGGAGCGCCACAAGCAATCCTTTTCGGTTCATTGAGAGCTTGTAGGTTATTATTTAGGGATTCAATTAATTTTTTTAAAGCAGGACGATAACTGTGTTCTGTGGCGTTACCCTGTTGATAAATGCCCGTGATTTCCTCTAGATATTTTGGCAGTGAATTACTCATTATCGTTGCGACATACAAACGTTCTTCTATAGATAAAATATAACCTCATTTAGCCCCAATGTCCACTGAGATGCCCTCATCCTGCTTTATCCCTATCCTCAAGGATACCAAAATTAGCTAAAATGAAATGATAGGCGATAATCTCATCTCAACAACTTCACCAAAATATTAACGATGGTCAAAGCATCATCTCCCTTATCTCTAGAGCATCTCTATCATGTTCCCACCTACACTATAGCCGATACTGCGCGCTATCTCCATATTCCTTTGCCCACTCTGAGAACGTGGGTACGAGGACGCACCTACCCCACTAAAAAAGGACAAAAAGAGTTTTTACCCCTCATTCAACGACCTAATCCGAATATTCCGCAACTTTCCTTTACTAACTTAGTGGAAGCGCACGTTTTAAGAGTTATTCGCAAAGTTCATAACATCCCTCTCGATAAAGTTAGACTGGCCCTAGACTATATTAGTGAACAATTTAACACCGATCATCCTCTGGTTCAAAAACAATTTAGTACCGATGGAACTGACCTTTTTATTGAACAATTTGAACATTTAATTAATGCCTCCCGTTCGGGACAATTGACGATGAAACAATTCTTAAATAATCTCTTAACTCGTATTGAATGGGATGAACAAGATATCGCCACACGGCTTTTTCCCACTATCGACATAAATGGGGAAGACTTCAGCAATAAAGTCCTAAAGATAGACCCTAATATTTCCTTCGGACAACCCGTGATCACAGGAACAGGAATTCCCACTAAAGTTGTCACAGAACTTTATGATGCGGGGGACTCTATAGAAGATATTGCCAATGATTATAATTGTCAACCTTGGCAAATTGAAAAAGCGATTTTATTCGAGTGCAATTGGCAAGCGGCATGACCTATCAATACACCTATTTTATCGACCGCGCTTTAGGAAAATCTATCGGTGAAGCTTTGCAAGAAATAGGGGTTAAAATTGAATTTCATCATGCCCATTTTGCCCCAGATGCACCGGATACGGAGTGGCTACCTATTGTTAGTCAAAGAGGATGGATAGTATTAACTAAAGATGTAAACATTGGTAGAAATATTTTAGAAGTTCAACAGATAGCCCGTTATCAGGCTCAAGTATTTGTTCTAGTTTCTGGTAACTTACCTCGTCAAACCATGGTTAATATTTTTGTCGAAACAATCGATAAAATCGAAAAAATAACTCAAGGTAATCAAGCCCCTTTTATCGCCAAAATATACCAAGATTTTCAAGTAAAATTGTGGAAAAATAAAAATGAATTAACCAGAATAATAGAAACTATGTAAAACTTATTAAAATATTTTTTATTCAGTAAAAAATTACAGCTAAATTTGTTGACAATCTTCTCACCATTACCTTTGAGGCAATTGTCGAAATTGTCTGAGCAGTGAACCGGTTCAATCAACTTCTTAATCCCCCCACTTGCTGTTAAATTGATTTCCGTTCACTTCACCCAGGGGAAGGGGGGACTTCTGGCGAGATTTGAGTTAAACTAGAAAGGTTGACTATTGACAAACATCGATCGCACAGGAGTAAATTATGTCTAGAGTCTGTACTATGACGGGGAAAAAGGCCAATAACGCCTATGCGGTGTCCCACTCCCACCGTCGCACCAAAAAATTACAAGAAGCTAACCTACAATGGAAAAGAGTCTGGTGGTCGGAAGGCAACCGTTGGGTAAAACTACGCATCTCCACCAAAGCTATCAAAACCATTGAAAAGAAAGGATTAGCCGTCTTCGCTAAAGAAGTAGGCTTAAACTTGAATTTGTACTAAGCGAGTAGTTCAAAAGTGGAGACGAATCGGCCGTATCGTTGACTCCTGTGCTTTTGATTATTAAGTATTGCAACAGGGCGTGATGTGGGGTGAAAACTACCTTTAAGATTAAAAACTTAAAACGACCTGTTCAGGAGAATTTCAATGTATTCAACCCTATTAATGGCCGCCACCGCCGTGCAAGGTTCCAGCGAATGGAGTCCCAAAGTGGCGATTGTCATGATTATCTGCAATATTCTCGCTATTGCTTTCGGTAAAGCGACTATTAAACAACAAAATGTCGGTCCTGCTTTACCTTCCCCCGCTTTATTCGGTGGTATGGGATTAGGCGCTTTACTAGGTACTACCAGTTTTGGTCATGTCCTCGGTGCCGGTGTCATCCTCGGTCTCTCCCGTCTCGGAGTTATCTAAATATGTTTTGATTTTCTCAATCGGTGGCCAAAAGTCACCGATTTCTTTTGTTAAAAATTCTGGACTATATAAGTAGGTAGGTGTTAAAAATTATCAGATGCCCCCTTATTAAGGGGGGATTAAAGGGGGGACTAAGGGGGGATCGGCACCCCCCTTATCAAGGGGGGCAGGGGGGATCAGAGGCAAAATCTATCTTCTATTTAATTAGAACCACTTACTTATAATAAATATGACTTTACCTCAAAAAAATTCTTTTTGGTACGATGAGCGATTTCAGAAGATTTTTCTACAGGTAATTATCCTGCTAATTGTCTGCCTAATTTTCTGGTTTTTTGGACGCAATTTAGTGATTAATTTCCAACGTTTGCGCCTAAGTTTTGGCTTTGGCTTTCTCTTTGATACTGACCGACCAGCTTCTTTTGCGATTGGTGACTCTCCTATTGCCTACAGTCCCACCGATACCTATTTTCGCGCTCTTTTGGTGGGATTAGTTAATTCCCTCCGCATTATGATTACTGGCATATTTTTGGCGATTAGTCTGGGAATAGTCATCGGGTTAGGTCGCTTGTCGGATAATTGGTTAATTCGTCAGTTAGCAACAATTTATGTAGAAACTATTCGCAATACTCCTTTATTATTACAATTATTTTTCTGGTATTTTGCTGTATTTTTGAAACTGCCGAAAATTGAGGAATCTTTAGAGTTTTTTGGCAGGGTATTTTTAAATAACTCAGGAGTCTATTTGCCTTTCCCCGCTAATAGTTTCAGGACATGGTTAACCTTATTTATCATTGCTTTAGGAATAATTATCTCAGTATTTTTATACCTAAAAAGTAAACTTAGTTTATGCCTAACTAGCCTAGTAATCCTAGTTATAATTCCCCTAATCTGGGGTTTACAATGGCAAAATCCCCAAGTTAATCCTCTTAATCAAAATATTGACTTTGGTTTACATCTTTCTTCCGAGTTTGCCACCCTCTTAATCGGTTTAACTGTTTATACAGCTGCCTTTATTGCGGAAACGGTACGGGGGGGGATTCAATCGGTTAATCGGGGACAATGGGAAGCAGCTAAAGCCTTGGGATTAAAACCTTTATTAGTGATGAGATTAGTAATTTTTCCCCAAGCTTTGCCAGTGATTATTCCTCCTTTAACTAATGAATGTTTAAATCTGGTTAAAAACTCTAGTTTAGCGATCGCTATTGGTTATAATGATATTTATGCTATCTCTAGTACCATCGCTAATCAGACAGGAAAAGCTGTAGAAATGTTAATAGTAGTTATGGCAACCTATTTATTCTTTAATCTGGTGATTTCTCTGGCTATGAATCAATTAAACAAACGGGTAAAAATTGAGGAAAGTTAGGGTGTGTTAGCGAGTGCGTAACGCACCGAATCGCACCAAAAGGTAGTGTAACGCACCAGAATTTAGTGATAAATTAATTAATGAGCATTAGCAGAATATAAAGCGGTGATAATTGCTGTCACCGCAGGACTAAGACTAGATAAAACTACCACAGAAGCGGTGGCAATGATGATAGTAGTAGCCATTCTCACCATACCATCTGTACCTTTTTGATAGGCATCAAATTTATAGTCTATGCGATCAATTTTTTGTCCTATTTCATCTCGCCACTTACTGAATGCGTCTTGTGATTGGCTGAATTTTTCTTGCAAATCACTAACTTCATCACTTAATTGAATCAACGCCGCTCTGATGTCATCATTACTGGGATTTTCGGGAATTTGCATGACCTTGATTAGCAATCAACTAACAACCGCCTATATTATAGCAGTTCTTAGCCATAAATTACAATTTTTTATCAGGAGGAGGAGTCAATCGCCAGCGCACTAAAAAACTATCAATACTTTCTAAACATTCCAAGTCATCTTTAGGTAAATAAGAATCTTTTGACAAGAAAGAAAAAGCCTGCTGAAACTCTTGACTATCAGCTTGAATCGGACTAGCAAAATGACAAGGAATAACCTGTTTAATCGGCCATTGGGCAATTCTATCAACCCATTGACTAACCTCGTCAGTAGTGCGATTAAGAATCAAAGTTTGCAAAATTGGCGCGACTATTAACCTCCCCTCTCGACGCAAATTTAAAAAAGTCCTTTGCCAATCATCCCCCCATTGAAAAGGGAATAAACCAAAATAGGCTTTTTTACTCTTTTCCTTAGCAGTAAAAGCATCTCGAAAGACCTTAATCCAATTGGGGACAGCTAAAACAGGAGGTTGAAAATAAAGAGCAAAAAGACAAATTCTCTGCCAACCCCGACGGCGATTTTCTGGGGTATCCTCCACCAAATCCTTAGCACTATTTTTAGCGTGAAACAGGAGAGGATAGGGGTCTAATTCTAAAATAGCGGGAGGATTTTCTGGGATAGAAATAATTCCATCAGTCAGCAGCAGAGTTTGAGAGTAGTGATGAAAAAAAGCCACCTCCGAGAAGTATCCCACATTCAGATCAATTGCGGGTAAAATTTCATAACTAAAATCTTTTCCTAAAGGAGTGGTTGCCGAGTCAGCAGGTAAAATTTCCGTTCGTTTTGCCGGTAAACCCAACCAACTCAAAGGTAAATTAAGAGGAAAACTCCATTGATTAGGAGCAACATAAACTATAGCCTTAGGAAAATAACGGGCAAAAGGACCCACAAAAACCTTATGTTCGATCCCAGAAATCGTCGGCAAAATAATATATTTAACTTCCCCATGTTCACTTTCCAACTCACGCATTAAGCGAATACATTCAGGAGTCGGGGCCACTGGTGCATAAACAAATAAACCCCCAGATGCTAACTTAATTACCGTCATGCGAATCGGCACGACCACATAAAAAATACCCTGCAATTGCTCAAATGTCCAGAGCGTATCTTTCACCACTTCTTGGCGAATTGTCCGTCTTTGACCGTAGGGATAAAGTGGTACAATTGGCCAGAAAGGCCATGATAAATCTTGCGGAGTTATTGCGGCTTTTGTCATCGTCTGATTCTATTGCTGAAAATCTCTATTTTAGTTATCATAAACCTTTCTAATCCCCATGACTGATAAACTGCCCATTGATTCTTTGGTCAATACTTGGAATAGTCTCACGGGGGAAGTGATGAAAAGACTCCCCATCGACCAGTTGACTAATACTGTCCTGCAATGGTTTAGTGTTAGTGACAGTCAAGTGGCGGAAATTTTAGAAAAAGTCCGTCAAGAATTACCCACCACCGAGGCGCTGTTAATCGGCAAACCGCAAACGGGAAAAAGTTCGATTATTCGGGGAATAACGGGAGTTTCGGCGGAAATCGTCGGGCAAGGTTTCCGTCCCCATACCCAAAACACCCAGCGCTACACCTACCCCGCAGAAGACTTACCCCTGTTGATTTTTACCGATACGGTGGGGTTAGGGGATGCCTATCAACACACAGACAAGGTAATCGCGGAATTATTAGCAGATTTAGCCGAAAATACGGGACGCGCCCAGGTTTTTATCGTGACGGTAAAAATTGATGATTTTGCCACCGATAGCCTTCTGGAAATTACCAAGCAACTGCGGCAAAAATACCCTAAAATCCCCTGTTTACTGGCTGTCACCTGCCTTCATCAGCTTTATCCTCCTAATACCGCCGATCATCCCCCTTATCCTCCCGATTGCGAGGATATCAATCGCGCCTATCAAGAAATTAAAGAAACTTTTAAGGATTTATACGACAATTCTGTGCTAATAGATTTCACCCTAGAGGAAGACGGTTACAACCCCGTTTTTTACGGTTTAGAGGCATTTAGAGACAATTTAGCCGATTTATTGCCAAAAGCCGAGGCTAACACCATCCACCAACTTTTAGATCGGGAAACCAGCAATAAATTAGGCCATCTCTATCGGGACGTGGCCCGACGCTATATGTTAGCCTTTTCCGTCATAGCGGCGACCTTGGCGGCGATTCCCTTACCCTTAGCGACTATGCCCGTGTTAACCGCCCTACAAGTGTCAATGGTGGGGGTTTTAGGCAAATTATACGGTCAAGTCTTAACCCCATCCCAAGCCGGCGGAGTCGTCAGTGCGATCGCTGGCGGCTTTTTGGCCCAGGCCATCGGTCGGGAATTGGTGAAATTTATCCCCGGTTTTGGCAGTGTGATCGCCGCTTCTTGGTCCGCTGCCTATACCTGGGCCCTAGGAGAGGGCGCTTGTGTCTATTTTGGCGATTTAATGGGGGGTAAAAAACCCGATCCTAAGAGGATTCAAAGGGTGATGAAAGAGGCTTTTTCTGCTGCCCAAGAAAGATTTAAAAATGTCGCTACGGGAGGAGATAATTGATCGGTATTCAAAGAATATAGTCATTTCAGATAAATCTGATACACTCTAGAGCGATGGGAAAATAAGTAGCTGGTTATAATTAAATTAAAAATGGATTTTAGGTTCGATCCCCCCTGCCCCCCTTGATAAGGGGGGTGCCGATAGGCGGGGGGATCTGACAACTTTTAACGCCTACCTACTTATCTTAAGAATTTGTGGTATGTAGATATAGATTCGTCCAGTGTCCGAGGGTGAACCGACTAATAACAGTTATCAGTTAGACGTTTTCAGTACAATACCGAAGGCGATGCCTAATACTGTGCCGAGCTTGTAGTATATTAACTAAGTGTAATGCGTCTCTTGAACGGGAAACGGCTTTGCTGATTTTAAGTATGAATTGTCCCCTAGACAATTTTTCAAACCTAGTCCTAAGCGTTGGTTGTGGATAGGATGCACAATTAGCATTCATATCTTGATTCAGCAACGCCTAAAACTGTTAGAATGGGTCAAGTCAATTAACTAGAGGCCCTATGTTAGCTCTAACCTATCCACACATAGAAAAAAGTGACGACCAACCCGCACATTTACAAAGATTACCGCGTATCCGCGTTGCTCAAATTGTCATGGACTACATCGCCTATGGTTGGTCGGTAGAAGAAATCTGTCGTCAACACCTTTATTTAACCCTAGCCGAAGCTCATGCAGCCATGGGTTACTATTTTGACCATCAAGAAGAAATTGACCAAGAAATCACCCTGGAATGGCAACAAGTACAAGAAAATATGACTAATCAAGCTGCCGAGTCGCCTTTTTATACCCACAGTTAAAAACGAAAGGAAAAAGGCAGTAAATCCGAGAGATTAAAACAATAATTTTGCTGAGTTCCACAGATAATAATCTCCGCTTGCGGCGCTAATTCGGCTATCCATTGACGACAGGCTCCGCAGGGAGTTAACTGACTAATATCATCCTTCCCATCGATACAGGCTATAGCGATCGCCCGTACTTCTCGATCGCCCGCTGCGATTATTTGCGCTAAAGTTGCCCTTTCCGCGCATAAACTCAAGCCATAACTAGCGTTCTCTACATTAGTACCAGCATAAATCTTTTTATCTGTCAAGACCGCTGCCCCCACCCGAAAACGGGAATAGGGAGAATAGGAAAGTTTCGCCACTTCCCGAGCAGTGTCACAGAGTTGTTGTCTTTCTTGGTCAGATAGGGTCATCGGCTAGATAGCATCCGAGGCAACTTTGATTACTTCTTAATTATCCCTTTGGTCGTGCTTTGATGACATCCGAGCAAGACGGCCATTTGCCGTTGAGATAAATTTCCCTCTTGACTAGGTTGGTAGAGCAAGTTTCTTTGTTCTATGTTAAGATGTTGGTGGCTTAGTTTTTGGGATTTGTTGTTGCATTGATCGGACAATACCTCATGAGCCTTTCTCTGTCAACTCTTAAGGAGTCGTGCGTTTCATTTTTGAATTGGCGATTTAAGATCAGTTTTGTTTAAGTATCTTTTACCATGACTTCTACATCGAACTTTCAGCCGACGATAGTCTCAGAGTTTTAGCCGACCTCGAACTCAGGCTAGTTGCTCATTTTCACCGCAAAAACTGCATCCATAAATTTATCGCCGAATTTTAGCATGGAAATTGACACAATACTGCAGCAAATTGATATTGGAGAAGACCAAGAATATGAGTTTAAATCAGCCGAGGGAGGCTTGCCAAAAGACATTTGGGAAACTCTTTCAGCTTTCGCTAATACCGATGGCGGTTACATTATTTTGGGTGTTAGCGAAAAGAAACCTAGATTAGAAATTACAGGAGTGCGTAACCCTAAAAATCTTCAACAAGAGTTTTGGGATAACCACAACAACCGACAAAAACTGAATATATCTATCTGTTCTAATTCAGACGTAGAAGTAAAAAAGATTAATGAATATCAGCTTCTCATTATTCATATTCCTAGAGCTACCCGAACTCAGCGTCCTGTATATATTAACAATAACCCAATGACTGGTACATATAAGCGAAATTATGAGGGAGATTATCGCTGTCATAAGGAGGAAATAGAGCAAATGTTTCGCGATGCCAGCAATGAACCTCAAGATTTTCAAGTTTTAGATAATTTTAATCTCAACGATATTGATCCTGATACTCTGAAAGTATTTCGCCAACGGTTCAGCAATCGCGAACCCGATCATCCTTGGTTAGCATACAATGATCAACAATTACTCCATCAGTTAGGAGGATGGCGACGAGATAGAAATTCTAGCAAAGAAGGATTAACTGTAGCGGGTTTACTCATGTTTGGACGAGAACGCAGTATTTTAGATGCTTTCCCCCATTATAGTCTCGACTATCAGGAAAAATTATCTGACGATCCTGAAAAAAGATGGACATATCGCTTAACTCTTGATGGTAAATGGGAAGCTAATTTACTTAACTCTTATTATCGTGTTTATGGCAGATTAATTAATAATTTAGATGTTCCTTTTCAATTAGACAAAGATGCCGTTCGTAAAGATGAAACCCATGTTCATGAAGCTTTAAGAGAGGCTTTAGTTAATACTTTAATCCACGCCGATCACCAGTCGTCACGGCCTATAAAGGTGGTAAAATCTATCGATAACTATCTGTTTTCTAATCCTGGTCGTCTGAGAATTCCCCTACAGCGTCTCTATGAAGGCGGTACTAGCGATCCTCGTAATCCTCATCTACAAAAAATGTTTCAAATGCTCGGATTAGGTGAAAAAGCTGGCTCTGGATTTGGGAAAATTCTTCGTGCTTGGAAAGAACAACAATGGTTGAGTCCCCTAGTTTCGGAAAAACTTGACCTAGAAGTTACATCTGTTAATTTACCGATGACAAGTTTTATTCCCGAAGCAGTTGAAGTGGAATTAAAAAGGATTATCGGGGATGCTTACCGTCAGTTAGGTGATCTTGATAGGATAATATTAGTATTAGCGCATCAGTTTGAGGAAATTAGTAATACTGACATTCAGCGTTATCGATCAGAACATCCCAGAGATATTAGCGAACGCCTTCGTAATTTAGTTCAAAATGGCTGGTTACACCAGTCAGGTAAGTGTCGGGGAACACGCTACACCCTACCGAACCAGAATTCTTCAGCGCAACTTTCTCTATTACCAAGCTCCGAACATTACCCACCAAGCTCCGAACATTACCCACCAAGCTCCGAACATTACCCACCAAGCTCCGAACATTACCCACCAAGCTCCGAACATTACCAACAGTTAGAGGCAATTGCTGAACCCATACGCAGAAAAGGCCGCATTAGTAAAGACTCGGTACGAAAAGTGATTCTTGAACTATGCTCCCAACAATATCTACCCCTCGGAACATTAGCTCAACTGCTCGGAAGAGAACCTGATACTATTCGTAATCACTATGTCAACCCGATGATAGATGAGGGATTGCTGGAGCTTAAACACCCCCAACTAAGGAACCATCCTCAACAAGCTTATCGAACAGTATCTCGATCGCATTTCCTATCAGCGCAAGATGAGTAAACACCCGCTCCTCAAATCCGAGAGATTAAGGGGACTACATCGGCAAGCCACTAATTTAGCGATCGATAGCTAACTTATCACTTAACATTTCCCTGACGATTTTAGCGGTAGCAGGGGCCAATAAAACCCCGTTGCGGTAGTGTCCCGTGGCCAGAATAACGTTATCGTATCCGGGCAAATATTCGATGATGGGAGCGGATTTTTTCTCCGGTCGCGGTCGCTTACCGGACCAAGTACGCACGATCGCACCCGCGGCCAAAGAGGGACAAAAAGCGATCGCTTTTTGATACACTTGTTCTAATAGGGCAGTATCGGCGATAATTTCGCCCTTTTCGTCCATAAATTCCACCGTTGCTCCAATCCAGTATTCTGCTCCGGCCAAAGGCAGAATATGCAGGTCATTTCCCGTTAAAATCGGCTTAAAATCGGAACTTTCTAAGGGTTGCGTCAATTTTATCTGTAAAGCTTGCCCTAAAACCGGTCGGATTTCCACTGGATGGGTAAGAGTTTCGGTTAAAGCAGTGGCACCGATTCCCGCACAAAGAATCAAAAAGTCGCTTTCCTCTATACCATTAGAACTATAAACGTGGGTGCATTGCCTCAAATTAGAGCCTTGAAGCTCTGTCTTCCCGAAATTTTCAACTTTTACACCAAATTGACATTTTACCCCCCTTCTTGCCGCAGCATCGACGAGAGACTCCGTGAGCAGGGCCGGATTAATTTGACGATCACTGGAAGAATAGATAGCACCCTGGAGATGATCGCTGGCCACTTGGGGACATTTTTGCTTTAAAGTCTCTTTATCCCAGATTTCTAGACAGTATCCCTGTTCTTGGCGTATTTGGGCTAACTTGCGCCAATTTTCTTCGTCTTCGGCACTCGATCGCAGTAGGACAATACCATCACGGTTACAGGGAATAGTCAGTCCGGTGAGGGATTCTAGCTCAGGAAGGAGGGTTTCGTAACGTTTTAAACTTTCTTGCCGCAGTTTCCAGGCTCTACCTTTAGTTTTATGGCTGATAATCCCCATTAAAATCCCTAGGGCTGCCCCGGTTGCTCCTTGTCCTGGTTTTTTTTCATCGATGAGGGTAATTTCTAATCCTTTGATGGCACTTAATTCGTAGGCAATGGTAGCCCCCACTATCCCCGCACCGATGATGACAATTTTAGTCATAAACTCCAGAGGCTATTTTTCTAGTGGGAATAGGACTAAAAAAGGGTTGAACAGGTTTCAACCCCGATAATTAATTACAGAACCCTGAAAATAAAAGGATAACGGAAAACCTTGTAGGCATCTTTCCAGACTTGCAGGATAGCAAGAATGGGAAGAACAATATTCACCACAGCAAGAATCGGTAAGAGCAAATAACCGATTAAAACCCAAATTAGAATCCCGGCAATTAGGTAGTATAACCACATATTCAGGTGAAAGTTTAAAGCTTCTTTGGCGTTTTCCTTCACCGTTCCATCATCAGAAATGAAATAAATAGCTAAGGGAATCCCCACCGATACCAGCGTAGCACTCAAAAAGATCGAAGCATGACAAGCCACAGATAGGAGTCTTTTTTTGGTTAAATCTTCACTCATGACCATCGGGTTTATCCCCCTAAAATTGGCGGAGAAAGCGGATATCGCTATTATAACAACGGCGAATATCGTCTATCTCATGTAATACCATAGCAAATCTTTCCACGCCAAAACCAGCAGCAAAACCCGTATAGATTTGGGGGTCATAACCGACTGCTTTTAAGACATTGGGATCCACCATACCACAGCCCATCACCTCCAACCATTTGCCTTTCCACTGTACATCTACCTCGGCCGAGGGTTCAGTAAAAGGGAAGTAGGAAGCGCGGAATTTAACCGGTAAATCGGCCCCGAACATTTGCTTAAGAAATTCTTTAATTGTTCCTTTCAAATCCGTAAAGGTTAATCCCCGGTCCACCGCTAATAATTCCACTTGATGGAAAACCGCGGAATGGGTTGCATCCACAGTATCGCGACGATAAACCCGGCCCGGGGCCACAATCCGAATCGGGGGTTCGTGACTTTCCATGTAGCGAATCTGCACCGGGGAGGTATGGGTCCGCAATAAACGACCATCCCTCAAGAAAAAAGTATCCTGCATATCCCGGGCAGGATGGTCAGCAGGGATATTTAAAGCCTCAAAATTATAATAATCGGTTTCTACCTGCGGCCCGGTGGCGATGCTGTAACCCAGACCGACGAAAATATCGATCATGCGATCAACTGTGCTATTTAAGGGGTGAATTCGCCCTAAAGGACGGCTAAGAGCAGGTAGGGTGACATCGAGGGTTTCCGCCGCTAATTTCGCCTTAATTTGGGCATTCTGGAGACTTTCTCGCCGGGATTCCAGCAGCGATTGTACTAATTCTTTGACCTCATTAGCGATCGCACCGAGGCGCGGTCTCTCTTCGGGGGTTAATTTGCCCATTTCCCGTAAAATCTGCGATAATTCTCCTTTCTTACCGAGATAATTCACCCTTAGCTGTTCTAAGTCTTCTAGGGTTGTTGTTTGTTCGATGGAATTTTCCGCTTTCGCTGCCAGGGTTTTTAGGGCAGTTTCGATCGGATGGGGGGATAAACTCATAATTAGGGCATTTTATAGGGCAGCATTCTAGTCTAGTTTATCAAGAGAGGGAATTTGGGGAGACAGTTGCAGGGGCGATTTGCTTTCCGGGGTGACGATTCCCTGAGATGGTTTGCTGTATCATGTTCATCGCTCCCTGTCCCCTCTGATCAAATGAGAGCTTATTGCATGAGTACCTCGTCGAACCTAGAACTTTCAATGGGAACCAGCTTCTCTTGATTGCATCAGATTTCTGGTTTTTTTAAAATGAACTCGATCAAGGCAAAAACCGCAGATAATTCTAGTTTAGTTGACGAGGAGAGTTTCTGGTAAACTTCGGCAATTTGATTAGAAAAACTATAGACTAATTTATTCTCCATATAGAGAGGATGTCCAATATAGTGGGAATCTTTAAGAATTTTTTTCAGTTTGTTGACTCGCTTCGGTGGAACAATTAACACAAGTTTTCCTGCCAGTTCTGGATAAATTTTTAGTAATTCCATAAAGCGATCGATTCCTGTGGTGATCGGTGTACTGGTTTCTACTTCAAAAGCGAACACTGCATCGCCTAAGTTATTAAACCAGATGAGATCGATCTGTTGTATTTTATCTCTGTCCCACTTTCCTAATTTATCGATCGGTAATTTTTCTAGAGAAATATCTTTAAAAGCTTCTCCATTCCAATAACCTGTAGATTGTTCTTTTTTGCCAATATAAGGCTTTAATCCGACAGCAATAGCAATTTTTGCCAGAGCGTAGATAATTTGATCGTGAGGAATTTTATCTGCTTGTTTGGGAAAATCTAAACCAGTTAAAACGGAAGAAATTGGCTCTATATTTAAATCGAGAGTTAGCTGAAGACCTTCTTCTTGCCCTAGTTGCCAGTGCCGACCATCGGGAGAATAAGCTAACTTTTCTAAAACCTTTAAAATCGATTGATCGCTTGGTGTTGTCCCGTTGATCAGGTTAGGCATGACCGCAAAAATAATTTCATCAAAAGTTGCTACTTTTCCCTGTCGTTTTTTGGCAGTTAGAAAATCCAAGAGATAAAATCTTATTCGATCTTCTAGCGGAATAAAGCAACCGATTTTCGTATTTGTACGAATTCTCCAGAGATGATCTAATTCCGAAAAGTTGAATTCCTCTTTTAACAAAGGAGTAATATCATCTATTTGTTTCTTGACTTGGGTTAGTAAGCCATTTTCCAATAATTTAGGAATGAGCGCATTATAAATATCTTCTGTGGAAGCACCCGAACTTTTAACGATTGTCATCTCGGCCACTTCTTTAATAATTTGCAGGATATCGATCCCGACTTTACTGATGGCGATTGTTTTGGGATTATTCACTTTTCTAAAGTTTAAAACTAACTCTCCCGATAGGACAGTCAGAGGATTTTTCTTTTTGTGTAATGAGGGCGTAGTAGAATGTTGTACAGAGGAATTTACATACTCAAAACCAGCTTCTTGAGCAGATTTAACGATCGCATCCCAATAGGCGGGATCTTTGTGAGCAAAAACAATACTCATCCAGCGATCAAATTTCAAAACTCGAAACATTTCTCGAATGGAATTCGATAACAAATTGATGTAAGTTTCTTTCGATTTCTTTAAATCTCCTCCTTCGATCGCTTCCAATTCTCTTGCGTTATCGCTCACTTCAAATCCTAGCCAAGCATTCCACATAGTCGAGAGATCTAAATAGGCAATATGTTGTCCGTAGGGAGGATCGGTATAGATATAATCCACGGATTCGGACGATATGCCAGTTAAGTCCGTCGCTGAGAAATCAAAAATTGAAAAATTTTCTTGATAAAAATCACCGATTACTGTATTAGTTTCGATCTTGAATTTTGCCGTCCCCTTAAATTTCTGCTCAAATTGTTCCCAGACATTAAGATCGATAGTTTGAGGAGGAATCCAATAGCGATAACGGTGCATAATTCCGCTATTTCCCCGGCTTTCTATTCTTCCTCTCGTGGAACTAAAGGTTAAATTGGTTTTATTGAGAGTTGCCGAGAAAGTAAACCTCATTAAATCTTTAATGATCGGATCGGTGATTAATTCAATCTGGTTGAGAATTAGAGAAAGGGAAAATAATTGACGTTTGGTAAACAAATTTTCTACAGATTCTGCGTCCGCATTTTTCGGTAAACGAACCCCTTGCGGATACCAATAGGGAATCTCTAAATCCGCCGCTTCTTCTGGAGACATTCGATAAACTTCCTCAATCTTTTCCTGACAATTTCTGGCGATGTCATCGAAAGCAGACCGAAAATCATCGATGTTAACGGGACTAACAGCGATATTGCGGCAGATAAAACCAGCCATCGGGTTAATATCCGAGTAAATCGCCTTTCGCTTTAAAACTAGAGCCTCTACCGCAGTCACTCCCGATCCCCCAAAGGGATCTAAAACCACATCTCCCACCTGACTAAAACGCTTAATATATTCCTGTACCACATTCCAAGCGCGCCGGGTAAAATAGGGATGACTTCCCCAATGGCGTAACGTCCCTTGTTTTTTGGGATCGATCGGCCCAGAAATGGGATCGATCATTCTATAGTCGAAGGAGGAAGCACTCATCTGGCCTTAAGAATAGAGTTCTATATATTACTGTACCCAGATGTGAGGGTATGGCGAGGATACCCTCTTGGGAGCATCCTACGCACTGCCGGAGGAAGTCCGGCTCTTGTTGCCGTTTCTCGGCAACAGGTGGGGAAAGCACCCCAGAAATCGAATCCTCGGCCTTAGTTTCCAGGGTTTTTAGGGCAGTTTCGATCGGATGGGGGGATAAACTCATAATTAGGGCATTTTATAGGGCAGCATTCTAGTCTAGTTTATCTGCTCGGGTGGCGAGACAGGCAGCATCGATAAAAGCTAATAGCTATGTGCTAGGATGGAAATTGAGAATAAAAGTCGGCACTGCGGCTCGTTGTCAGTATTAATGGTCAAAGCGTTTCTGTTTAGTATTGGTTCAGCTAGTTCCCGAAATCTTGGTTCTCTACAAATCTGTTGTTTTTATCTGTGCAAGGATAGGTTTTATGTCAATTTATGTTGGTAATCTCCCCTTCGAGGTTAACCAAGACGACGTAGTTGAGGTTTTTAAGGAATATGGTGCAATTAAGCGCGTTCACCTCCCCATGGATCGGGAAACGAAAAGAAAACGCGGGTTCGCTTTCGTGGAAATGGAAACCCCAGAGCAAGAATCGGCCGCTATTGCCGCTCTTGACGGCGCTCAATGGATGGGACGAGAATTAAAAGTCAATCAAGCTCGCGAAAAAGAACCCAGATCTTCCTTCGGTGCTGGCGGCGATCGCAATCGGGAGCGTCGCTACTAATCCCCGATCGTAACCATTCTAGGTTATCGGAAATTTGGGTTGAAAACCCCGTCCTTTTAGCACGGCTTTGTGCGAGAATGTTTGTCGGTGGTTCCGAGCGTGAGAACGTGAGGAAACAGGTTAAACGTCCTACTCCGTGATCTCAAAATTTCTAACAGTCAATGGTGTTCAATTAAGTCCAAACTGTAAGAACGCAAAACAATTAAATACTGTGGGACACACAGAAATTTACGCTTGGGGAGTAGTCCATAAGAGTGCTTGCCTTATCGGTGTAGTCGGACTAGACATGAAACCGTAAGACCAAAATTAGCGTTGCTAGTGGAGGCAGGATTCAGCCCAAGAATCTCCGCACTTTTAGGGCGGAGAGTGTCAATGTCAATAGGGGGAGCGATCGCTCGTTTCCCCGCTTGTCTATCTAATATCCCAAGGAGATTCTTGTGGCTAAACGTCGTAATTTGAAAAAAGAAAAAGCTGAACGCAACCGCGCCTACGCTCGTCAATTCCGGGCTGCCTCTAATCGTACCACCACCAGAGGAGGTAGAGGCGGTTATTCCAGCGATCAAAGACAATCTTCGGAAAATGAAGGGGCAGCCGATACCTAATCTGCTGACTTAGTTAATCTAGCAATAAAAGCCATAGCTTCGCTTTTATTGCTGACTATTCCATCTAAAGTTGCCCCCAAG
The DNA here is from genome assembly GCF_007095495.1 of Microcystis sp. M_QC_C_20170808_M9Col. Classification (NCBI taxonomy): domain Bacteria; kingdom Bacillati; phylum Cyanobacteriota; class Cyanophyceae; order Chroococcales; family Microcystaceae; genus Microcystis; species Microcystis sp. M_QC_C_20170808_M9Col. The sequence continues at coordinate 47,912 of NZ_SFBZ01000062.1, forward strand.
ACTGCCGCAAGTAACGATTTAAACTGGGGACCCGGTTGATAACCCAAATCTTTTAGGTCATTGCCGTCGATAGGAGCCTCGATCTGCGACCATTTAGTTAAATATTGCCAGATTAAAGCCCGAATCCTAGTCTCACTCCTCACCGCCACCAGTAACAAACTAGGAACCTTATAACCGTTGAAAAAGCTGACAATTTGACTAACGGGTCGATCATAAGCAAAATTATTGCTAATCTCTCTTTCCATAACTTCTAGTTTTTGTAAACGCTCCACAGTATCTTTGGGCAATTGTAAATTATTAGCGATCGCTATTCTTTCCCCCATAGCCAGAGAAGCGATTAATAATTCCAACCGCATTAACCAAGCATTCACCGGCAATTCCAGACTTAAACAATCTAACCAACGACTGAGACAGCGCAATTGTCGCCATAAAGCCCGATTTAAACTTAAATCCCCGTGTAAACAGTGCAAAGCCCCCAAATCGGCCAACTTTTCCAAGGCACTTTCCCAGTAATCCGCCTCTAAAATATAATTCAACTCCGCTTTTAAACGGGACTGTAAAGCGGGTGCATTCTGATTTTGTTGCCGTGAGCGATCATAAACTCCACTTTCGATCGCATACCTAATATAGCTTTCTGTCAAGGGTTCAATAACAAATCCTAACCGAGTGGCAAAACGCACCGCTCGATAGATGCGCGTCGGATCCTCAATAAAACTATTAGCGTGGAGAACCCGGATTTCTTGAGCGCGTAAATCCAACATACCGCCAAAAAAGTCGAGTAATTCCCCCTCTTTCGGCGAAGTTAGGCGAATTGCCAGAGCATTAATTGTAAAATCCCTTCTATACAAATCCTGTCGAATCGAACTAGCCTCCACTTGGGGATTACTGGCAGGATAGGGATAGAATTCCGTGCGTGCCGTGGCGATATCCACCCATAACGAGCCAAAACGCTCATCTTTGTGCCATAACAAAGCCGCCGTCTGAAATTCCCCGTGAATCGATAACCGGGCCCCCGGATAAATTTCGCGTAAACAATTAGCCAATTCTACCCCCGCACCCACACCGGCGGCACGATGGCAGCCATCCACCACTAAATCGATATCCTGTAACAATAAAGTATCCCTTTCTGTGGCTAACAATAAATCGCGCACTGCACCCCCAACCAGATAGAGATGCCAACCGCGTTTTTGAGCGGCAGCGGCGGCAGCTTGCAGGAATGACCATAAAATCGGCTCTAAACGCTCTTTAATCGTCGGTAAAAGACAGGAAACCAAAGCAATCCCTTCAAAACGCACCCGCTCATTTTGATGAATCTGTCTTAATACATCTGTACGAGTGACGATACCGACTAACTGCCCGTTTTCTAGTACAGGTAAACGCCCCAAATCGTACGTTACCATCAGCGACTCGATTTCCTGAAGGGAAGTGTCCGGGGTAATAGTTTTCGGATTACAAGTCATGTATCCCTTCACGGGAGAGCGAGAAAAGCCGTGATGGAGAGCTAAATCGAGGTCACGACGAGAAATCACCCCAACTAAGCGATCCTGCTCATCTACCACCGATAACCCCGAATGGCCGTAACGAAAAAGGATGCGCTCGGCTTGAGATATGGAAGTATCGGGACGAATTGTCCGCACCGGGGAAGACATTAAATCCCTAGCGGTGGGAGAAGGAGGAATTTGAGCAATTAAGTCCCCCAGCAGTTGGTTTAACTGTTGAACTGGCTGAACATCGCGAAAACTCACCGAAGCGGCCTGAGCATGACCACCGCCGTTATAGGGGCAAAAAAGCTGATATAGATTGACCCCATCGATTCTAGAGCGACCAATCACAGTTAAACGCTGTCGGGAATTATCTTCCTCGCCTTTACTATAACTATGGGCAAAAAGTAGCGCATCACTATCGGATAATTCCAGTAGGCGCTCGGCCACACTAGACAAACCGGGGATAAAATCGGCAGTATGGAGGAGAACGTGAGCGATTTTACGGTCATATATCCTTTTAATCTCTAGATTTTCCCAAGCAAGGCTAAATAACTCCTGTAAGCGCGGGGAAAAACTCGGTTGACAGTATTGGGCGATCGTTTTAATGTTAGCAGCACAGGTCATTAACCAAGCCAAAGCATAGGCATCCCTGGGGGTACTACCGGCAAAAGTCAGGGAACCCGTGTCAACGTGAATACCGAGTGCCATTACCGTCGCTGCCATCGAGTTTGGTTTAATGCGGGCTTTTTGTAAAGCTTCGACAATTAAAGTCGTGGTGGCTCCCACCGCTTCTAAATGGACGCTAGAGGCATGAATATCGCTTTCACTATCCAAATGATGATCATACAATTCGATCGCCTGTAAATGCCCTAAATCGAGCCACTGGGAAGCTTTTCCCAGACGCTCCCGCCACTGATTATCAACGATAATTAAAGAGCGAATACGGGCCGGATTGACACTACGCATTTCAATTAAAGCGAATTCATCCCGATGCAGGGCCAAAAATTCCCTCACCGTCGGGTGCGCTCCCCCCGTTAACACAATGCGACTACCCGCTTTCAGCAACGATAAACCCACCGCTGCCCCCAAAGCGTCAAAATCCGCCGTTTGATGACATAAAATTAAATCCATATTTTTTAGTAAGGAGAAGTTATCGGGATTTTTTCTGTATCTATTGTTACTAAATGCTCGGCAATAACCGGGTCAAGTACTATAAGTTAGCAAATCTTGACTGAGAGAAACCGATGTTGTTCAAAATTTTAGTAATTCTCCACACCCTAGGGGCGACCGTCTGGGCCGGTGGTCATTTATTGTTGGCAGTCACCGTTCTACCCCAGGCCCTCAAAAACCGAGAACCAGACCGAATTCGTCAATTTGAGCAATATTTTGAAGGTTTTGGGTTATCTGCGCTATTGTTGCAGGTAATAACAGGCCTAGGACTGACTTGGATTTATTTGCCCGGTTTTCGTGATTTTTGGTCATTTGATAGTTTTTTGTCGGTTTATATAGGCATTAAGTTAGCTTTACTGCTATTAACTCTCATCTTGGCCCTTCATTCCCGCTTTTTTCTCATTCCTAAACTGAGCGAGGAAAACTTAAATTTCCTCGCCCTGCACATAGTCGCCGTCACCACTCTAGCAGTATTGTTCGTCATTTTTGGCGCTGGCATCCGTTTGGGGGGCTTGACCATTAGCTTTTAGCAGTTCAGCAGTCTGGAGACCTTTCTAGGCTAGGTTTGGCGAAAACGCGAAAATAGGCTAATCTGGGTAAGGGATCACAGAGAGTCCCTTTCCCCACCTAACCCTTGCCCTGCTGCTGTTGGCAAGGATAGACAATGGAAAAAAGTTTTCAGCCCCGCTGCGGCTAGGTAGTCACTAGCAGTAAAATTAATATGCTCGTGGATTCGGTCTGACGGGGATATATCCTTTAACCCCCGATTCAGGGAGGAGCTAGAGGAAGGATCGTCCGGTTAAGTTGGGTGGAAGCGAGTATCTTCCATACAAGTATCAAATCTGGGAGAATTATCTAATATCAACTGCTTTAGGAGAACCCAATCATGTCTATTGTTTTTCAATTTTTTCTCATTGCCTTAGTTTTATTTTCCTTGCTGATGGTGATTGGTGTCCCCGTTGCCTATGCTTCCCCCCAAAACTGGGATCAATCGAAACCCCTTCTCTATGTGGGTTCGGCAATTTGGGCGATTTTAGTCGTTGCCGTCGCTATTTTAAACTTTTTAGTGATTTAGCCTTGATCAGGAGACGGGAGACGGGAGGAGATAGGGTGATAGGGTTTTGGGGTGATAGGGTGATGAGACAGCTACCCCACTACCCCACTTCCCCACTTCCCCACTTCCCCACTTCCCACTTCCCACTTCCCCACTACCCCACTTCCCCATCTCCCCACTTCCCCACTTCCCCACTTCCCCACTTCCCCACTTCCCCACTTCCCCACTTCCCCACTCCCTACTCCCTACTCCTATCCCCTTCTACCTATGACTGTTTTTGAGGGAAATTTTACCGAGGACATATCCTCTTGGCACTTTGCGATCGTGATTGGTCGTTTTAACGATCTCGTCACTGATAAACTGTTATCAGGCTGTCAAGACTGTCTGAAGCGTCACGGGGTTGATGTCAATCCCGATGGCACCCAAGTCGATTATATCTGGGTACCGGGTAGCTTTGAAGTGCCAATGGTAGCCCGTCAAGTCGCCCTTTCCCACCGTTACGATGCCGTTATTTGTCTAGGGGCAATTATTCGCGGCCAAACGCCCCATTTTGACTACGTTGCTGCCGAGGCTGCTAAGGGCATTGCTGCGGCCGCTTTTCAGACAGGTGTTCCCGTTGTCTTCGGTATTCTCACCACTGATACTCTACAACAGGCCCTCGAACGGGCCGGTATTAAAAGTAATTTGGGCTGGAATTATGCCCTATCTGCCCTAGAAATGGCTAGTCTCATGCGTCAATTGCGCCCCCGGAATGGAGATAAACCCCTAGAATTATTGGAAAATAATCCCCAACAGGCGCTGATGGAAGGCTAAGAAAATTCCCCCAGAATTTAGGGTTTTAGGTGTCCCCACTCCCCCGGAGTTCCACTGATGAGCGAAGCTGAACAGAACAAATGTATTGACCAACTCAGACGGCAATTAGTCAACGCTGTCGAGAGAATCAAGACTCTGGAATTAGATTTAGAACCAGAGGGGCGGATTACGGCAGCTTTTGAGGCTATGGAACGGCATATAGATGAAAAATTCGCCGCCATTGACAAGCGTTTTGATCGCTTGGCACATCAGTTCAACCGACTACAGGCTAAGATAGAAGTAGTTCTCGAAGCTATTACCGGTTTGGGGGATTTGCCAGAAGATGAATCATTGTCAAAAAATGCTCCAAACTACTTGACAAATGCTCTGAGATTTGGCACACTTATAGAGGTGTAAAAAAACAGCTTGCGGGCATAGCTCAGTGGTAGAGCGTCACCTTGCCAAGGTGAATGTCGCGCGTTCGAATCGCGTTGCCCGCTTGAAAAAATCTTGAAATATACCTTAAGGTCAGGATGAATAATTTGGGGATATCCCTTAAGATGGGAATTACCCGTGACCAATAGGGTTGAGGATTTTGGGCAACCGTTGAATACCTTAGCCATTGACCACGAGCGACTAAAAACAACCGTTTATAAACAAAAATTTAGCTTGTGCGACCGCATAAATATACCAAAATCGACCAACACCAAGACTATCCTTGTCCCTGTCGTCGGAAAGGGACATTATGCCCGATTTTATTGACCGATGCCTTTGGATGCGATCGCTGTCAACAGATATTTGTGCTACAGGAAAACGGCCAAATTATCGAACAATTAGCCCCCCACTATCCCTATAAACGCACTTGGCGCTGGACGGGATTTCGTTGGGTGAGTACGAATCAGCGCCTTGGGGAAGGAGTCTTGCCCCTGATGATGGGGATAATTCTGTTATTATCGGTCGTCTGGCTACCGTTAATCTTGAAATCACCGCCGGGGGTAAGCGTGATTTTTGGGGCAATTCTAGTTATGCTATTAGTTATTTTGCCCGCATTCATCTTTTGGTTAGCCTATCGACGCTAGACAAGAATCTATGATCGAAAGTTCCCCCAAAACCCCCCCGACGATCTTTAAGCAAGCATACAATGCTTTTCTGGATCTAGGTCAATTCAATGGCAACGAAAGAAATCGCGGGGTAATCGCGATCGCTAATGGCATTAAAACTGGCTTTGATCGCATTTTAGAAGCCAATACCCTCGATTTAGAGGTCAGTCGAGAGATGGCCGTCTCAGAACAAATGATTCGCTGGTTACGGTTAACTCCCGAACGTTTAGAGACGACGGTGGAGGTATTGCAACAACTAGCGGAAGCATCGGATCCGCTGCAACAGGTAATTAACGCGGCCTATCAACTTAATCCGTCCCAAACCTATTGCCAAAGGATGCCTTTAGGAGTGATTGCCTTAGTCTATGAAGGTTTTCCCGAATTAGCGATGGTAGCGGCGGGATTTTCCCTAAAAAGTGGCAATAGTTTGATTATTCGCGGTTCCAATGCCTCTAGTCATTCCGATGGAGTGATTACGGAAATTATCCAAGAAGCATTGGAAGATGTGGGTTTACCGGTGGATTGTGTTAGTGGTTTACCCTGTGATTCTAGTCCCTCCCTAGAGGAGTTGGTGACGCAGGAAAATTATGTTAATTTGATTATTCCCTACGGTCGCCCTAGTTTAATCGGTCAGGTGAGTCAATTGGCCACGGTTCCCGTTTTGCGCGCGGCCATGGGAAACTGTTATTTGTATTGGTCTCCTAGTGGCGATTTGGAGTTAGCTCGTCAGGTAATTATCGATAGTCATGGCAGCATACCGGATCCGGTTAATGCGATCGAAAAAGTTTTAATTAGTCCCCATCAGAATTCTTCGACTTTAAGTCGTTTGTTTAAAAGTTTGCAGGAAAAAGGCTTTAAATTGCGGGGAGATACCCGATTAGCGGCGGATTTTCCCGAACATTTAACCATTGCCACCGATAATGATTGGCAAAGACCCTATTTAGAAAAAACGGTGGCCTTTAGGTTAGTGGATACCCTCACTGATGCGATCGCTTGGATTAATAAGTATAGTAGCGGTCACGCGGATTGTATTGTCACCGAATCCTATCGAGAAAGTCGTCAATTCGCCATGGAGTCCGATAGTGCTTTAGTTTATATCAATTCTTCACCCCGATTCGATCGCAATCCCAAACAGGGAGAATCGGTATTTTTGGGCATTTCCAACCAAAAAGGCCAGCGCCGGGGGTTAATCAACCTAGAAACCTTTACCACCCTTAAACAGGTGGTGCAGGGGTAGTTTTGGTGAACTGGGTATTGTTAAGTTAGCTAAAAAATCGGCTATTTTGCTCTTAAGTTATAGTTAGTGGTCTGCTGAAAAAGTTTTTCGTGGGGACAGGGTTAGGGTTGATTCATGAATCAACCCTAACCCGACATCGTAGCAAGGGGGGGTAAGATACCTGCCAAGAATAAAGAAAAATGGTATCAGTAGAGGATTGAGAACAATGGCGAGAAAATGAGCGTTTGGAACTGAAATTACTGTCCAAATAAAACCGAACTATTGCCAGATCCTTGGAACAAGATCCAGGTCATCAGCAGATTAGATACAAAAATCGCTAAGAGCATAGTGACTACGGCCGCGGTAGTAGCTTGGCCGACTCCTTTAGCACCGCCATCGGTCGTTAAACCCCAATTACAGCCGATAATCGCAATTAAAGCCCCAAAAACCACCCCTTTAACTGGTCCACTCAGCACATCTCCCACACCCAGAAAACCGCGAACCGAGTCGAGAAAAACTGAATTGGCAATTCCGTATAAACTTTGGCCGACTAGCAAACCGCTACCTAAACCGATCAGCAACGCCATAACACTCAAAGCGGGAACCATCAGACAACAGGCAATTAAACGGGGCAGCACCAGATATTCCACGGGATCGGTTTTGAGCATATAGAGTGCGTCGATCTGCTCTGTCACCTTCATGGTACCGATTTCCGCCGCAAAAGCCGATCCTACCCGACCGGCTACCACGATCGCCATCATAATCGGACAGAGTTCCCGACCGAGAGCAAGGGCCAAAATTCCCCCCACCATACTGCCAGCGCCCAAGGCTTGGAACTCCCGGGCCACTTGGATCGTAAAGATCATCCCGATCACCGCGGCCGTGATCATGGCGATAATCAGCGAGGCAGGCCCGGCTGCTACCATTTGTTCTTGGGTGACGCGCCAATCGGGTTGGCGCGTGAATAGGAAGTAAAAAACCCTGCCGGTTAATAGTACCGCTAACCAACAGCGCCGAAACCAAGAGCTTAATTCCTTGCTAAAAATCGCCAATAAATCCTTCATTGTCCCCAAAATTGATCGGACTAGAGAAAAGTCTATCCTGTTTTGTCTTCTAATACCAAATCCTGTTATAATAAAACGAGTAAAGACAGGGAGATAAAATGCCCAAGAAAGCTTACTTAGCCGAACATCTAAGTTCAGAGGAACTGATACTAAATCTGGTTATTAAAAACTGATTATTTATTCCCCCTTTTGCCTCTTGCCTGTTGCATGAGTGCCTCTCCTCTATAAGTAGCCTATACTCAACGGATTTAGTATATCGCTCTTCTGGGACTCTAGGCGGAAGAGAAATAGGAATTGTGCGGAAAAATCTTCTCTAAAAGAGAATTTATCAACTGATTAAGCTGGAAAAACAACCGACAAAACAAGCTAATTATTTGAGGTTTAAAGACAACGACTAATCAAGGCTTTAAGAGATTGAAATAGCACAAAGGTTGAATAAATAATCGTAAATTATTTAGAATATTTTTCCAGCCTTTTCCCTTATCCCAACTAGGATGTTTTTTTATTTCTTCTTGAGCGGGTTTAGCTAAATCTAAACTAGCTTCTCTCGATTCCTTTAATTCTTCTGACTGTAGGCTTACCATTAAGTAAGCACTCATGACTATTTCCCACCATTTCTCAATTCGACTATAGTCAGTTACTCGAAAATCTGCCCAGCCTAATTCGTTTTTGCTTTGCTTTAATCCGTACTCTACCCAGTTTCTTAACCCGTATAAGTTGCCGACTTCCTTGTAATTTATCTTTGGTATTTTGGTCATAATATACCAAGTTGAGTTCTTGGGCAATGTTTCTTTGTTATCGGTCACTTCCCAATATCTAATTTCTTTTTTCTTTCCGAAAATAATCTCCCTTATGTATCTTTCTTCTGTCTTGCCTGTTGAAAATACTCTCTCGAAATCTCGCCATTTATTACATCTTACCCTTTGCCCTGATGGCAACCATACTCCGTGATTGCTGCGAATCGCCAGAACAAAGTCTAGTTTTTCTTCATTTAAAATACTAACAAAATTTTCCTCACTTTCACTGGACTCACTATCTGCTAATAATAGCTTAATTTTAAACCCCATCTCTTTCAGTTTTTGAATGATTTCTCCTCCAATTTTTGGCTTACTTTTGTATTCATCTCCTTCTTTTAATCTTTCTTGCGGCTTATAGACCTTAGCTATTAAAGGGAATGTCATTCCTCGAAATAATCCCCAGGCTGTTACAGCGACAATTCCGTTCTCTATTTTTCCGAGATTACCAATGTATTGTCTTTTGACATAATCGGGTTTCCTCCCTTTCTTTTTGTCTCCTGTTTCGTCGAAAATAACAATAATTTCTTCTCCATTTAACAGGTTTAAAATTATTTTTAATCTCCGCTCTTTTAATTTTTCTACTGACCAGGGCGACTCAGTTAAAAAATGATCTAAGCCTTCGGCATCTTCTAATCCTACTACTTTAGCGATCACTGGTAAAGTTTTTCTTTTTATATCTGAAATCATCCCCAGATGCAGATACTTAAAATATTCAAAGGTTCTGACTTCTGGAAATAAGTCTCGATAAGCTTCGCAGTAGTCATCAATAAATTTCACGGTTGGTTGGGTGCGACGTGGCTTAACCATATACCACCTCTTGATTTCAGGGCTTTTTTTCTATCCTATCTCACCTAAAGTCCCAGAAGAGCGATAAGCGGTTTAAATAGGGTTGGCTGAAAAAGTTTGCTCCCCCTAAATTCCCCGTTAAACAGGGTAGGGCTATTTCAAGTTCGATAGAGGGCTTGTAAAAAAGAGGTTAGTGTGTATAATCACAATATTAACCTGACACCTGACATAAGCCAAAATATGCCTAAAAATCTCATTGATTATCTGGAGAAAAAGCGGCTCTTCGTTACTTGTTATGGTTCGATAGGGGGGCATAAATCGACTAAATCCTTATCTGGCAAGAGACTTAATTGATTAGTTCGCTCTAGATAAAAAACAATTGACAAAAAT
>NZ_SFBZ01000063.1:0-10956 GCF_007095495.1 Microcystis sp. M_QC_C_20170808_M9Col
AAGGTATGAGAATACTGTCAACAAATACCGATGGACAGTCGGAATTTCAAGCTTGGGGAGAAACTGTAAGACTCGTTGGTACTTGTACCGAAAAGCGGGTTTCTGTGAATCAAGAATCCTCCGTCACAGCCTCAGCTTGGCGGCGGGAGTGTCAATCCTACTATACCGCCGATGTTTTTAGTGATCGCATTTTTGGCGGTAATCCCCTGGCGGTTTTTCCGGAAGCATCTGGATTAACCCACACCCAGATGCAAAAAATCGCCGCCGAATTTAACTTATCGGAGACAGTCTTCGTTTTTCCGCCAGAAACGCCCCAAGGCACTAAAAAAGTCCGGATCTTCACCCCCAGTACCGAATTACCCTTTGCAGGGCATCCTACCGTCGGCACAGCCTATATTTTAGCCCTAATCGGTGCTATTCCCCCCCACCAAGAAACCACGATTTATCTGGAGGAAGGAGTCGGTTTAGTACCAGTGAAAATTCTCATGGAGGGGGAAAAACCGGTCTATAGTGAGTTAAAAGTGGCACAATTGCCGGAATTAGTGGCAGATATTTATGCTATCGATGATTTAGCGGCGATTCTTTCCCTCAGCGTTGCCGATTTCTTACCCGGTTATCCCCCCCGCGCCTTTTCCTGTGGCCTTCCTTTTTTATTCATCCCCGTCAAAAATCGAGATATTTTAGGGAAAATAAAACTAAATCTAACTCTCTGGTCATCATTATTAGGCCAATCCCCCGCTAATTCCCTTTTTGTCTGCTGTTTTGACCCAGAATCACCCCAATCTCGTCTCTATGGCCGAATGTTTGCCCCCGGTTTGGGAGTTATGGAAGATCCCGCCACCGGTTCGGCTGTGGCCGCTTTAGCGGGCTATCTAGGAGGGTTAGAATCTTCTAGGGAAGGGATGAATCAATGGACGATAATTCAAGGGGTGGAAATGGGCAGACCCAGCATTATACAATTAAAGTTTCAGAAAAATAACTGGGAAATTACGGAAGTTTCTGTGGGTGGTGCATCAGTTCTAGTCTGCCAAGGCAAGATGATAATTCCCGATGGGGAAACAAAAAGCGATATAAAAAGGTCATTGTGATAGCAATCACTGAAGTTAGTAAAAAGGAGATGAACAATCTTAAAACATTAAGCATTGCAAGGATCAATCTCCGTTTTGTGGGATGGATAAGAATAAATTTGACAGGGTATAGGGAAAAATATAAAATTTCTAGAGGGATAACCAAGAACGAGTTTATACCTTGTTTTTCTGAGAAAACCTGTCAGAGTCAATGGAATGTCTATAGCTAAAGCCTATTAAAATTAATCATTATGCTTACCTCTTATCAGGAACTACAAAAAGAACTTAGTTTGTCCTTACAAGACTTAAATAGTTTTGCCGACAAATTCCAAGAAAGTTATGATATCATTGTCTCACCCAACGAGGTTAACGAGCGGCACGGGGTGGGCGTTCTTTTAAAGAGAAATTTTCCCGATACTAGCCGGATAGTTTCCCTGCGAACCACTAATCTCTACGAAGGAGATCAAGATTTTGGCGTTCAGAATTTTTGCCTAGATGTGCGCGGTTGTTCCTACGGGGAAATTTTAGTAAAAATTCAAAGTTTATTGGTTTATTTAAAACCGAAAAGAGTTTTAGTAATCCCATATTTTACCGAAGATTTTTATGTAGGGGCGGCAATTAAATCTCTCTTTCAGGTCCCCGTTTGTACCTACCTGATGGATGATCAGAACGTCTATGTTAATGCCGTCGAAGATGAAGCAGTTCAGAAATTACTCGATAGCAGCGATCTAATTTTAGGGATTTCTCTGCCCTTGTGCCAAGTCTATGAAAAAAAATACAGGCAGAAAATCTGGTTTATCCCTCCCGTGGTCGAAAGCTATCTGTTTCCCCCTGAAATTGTCATGCCTGATCTGATGGGGCGAGGCATTTTAATTGGTAATATTTGGTCTCAGAATTGGTTAGAAAAACTACGTCAGTTATGTCGGGAATCCCAAATAAAAATTGATTGGTATGGTAATCCCAATCGTCAATGGCTGCAATTCCAAGAGGAAGAATTAGCGCAGGATGGAATTTTCTTTCAAGGCTACTGTCCCCAGGCTGACCTAATTAACCGCCTACGTCAAGCTCCTTTCGCCCTTGTTCCCACTGGCAGTTCCGCAGAAGAACAGGATCGGCCGGAAATAGCCTATTTGAGCTTACCTTCCCGCATCCCTTTCATTGTCGCTGCTGCTAACACCCCCATTCTGGTGGTCGGACAGAAAGATAGTGCCGCCGCTAAATTTGTGCAAGATTTTGACCTCGGTTCTGTCTGTGATTACGCATCCGCAAGTTTTTTAACAGAAATTGCCAAACTCCGTACCCATAGCTATCAGCTAAAACTTCGTCAGGCTAGTCGTCAATTAGCCACCAGTTTAAAAGCTGACCATTTTGACGATTGGCTCTGGCGATCACTAGAACAGGGACAACCCATCGATAATCGCTTTGCCACCTTCCAGAACCACTGCGTCTGTGGCAGTGTTGTCATTACTGCCTGTGAAGTCAATCAGCAGCACGGCACTGGGCCATTAGTAAAAAGAATCTTTCCTGATAATCGTCAAGTTATTTCCATACGCTCCGCTAATCACTACGGTGGGGAACAGAATTTTGGGGCGTTCAGTCTGGTGCTTGATCACCGGGAACTATCGCGACCGGAAATCTTTCAATCTGTACTCAAAACTCTCGCACACAACCAGATTGAGAGCGTTTTTTGTGTCCCTTACTACGCCAGCAACTTGCTAACAGCGATCGCTATTAAGGAATTATTTAACGTTCCCCTTGCCACCTACATCATGGACGATCAGAATATCTGCGTTCAGGAGATTCCCGATGCTTTGATGAAAGAGTTTTTAAGCAAATGTTCCGTTCGTTTTGCCACCCATCCCGAACTCCGCGACGCTTACGAGAATAAGTACGGCTACAAATTTTGGCTCCTACCGGCGATCGTTCCCCACCGTCTAATTAGTAGTGAAGTTGCCGAAGTTTCTCCCCAACGCTGTCAAGAAAAATGGGGAGCTTTATTAGGAAGCATTTGGAGTCCCCAATGGTTCCAATCTCTTTTAGAGAGTATTCAAGGGGCAGGAATTAAACTAGATTGGTATGGCAATTCTAACTATTATTGGCTCAAAGAATCTGCCGCAGAATTAGAAAAATGGGGACTTTATAGCCAAGGACTTTATCCCGAAGAACAACTAGGACAACAACTACAAGCATATCCCTTTGTTATTGTTCCCACCGGAACCATGGACGAAAGAGATGATCGGACACAATTGTCTCGCCTTAGTTTACCCGGCCGGATTATTTTTAACCTCGCCACTGCTAACACCCCGATAATTCTTTTAGGCAGTAATAAAACCTCGGCGGCTAACTTTATTAATCGCTTTCAAATCGGTGTGGTTTGTGATTATACACCTGAAAGTTTGGCAGCAGCCGTGGATTATGTTCTTGACCCAGAAAATCAGCAGAGAATGCGAGAAAATGCCGTTAAGGTAGCGGCAAAATTCTCGGATAAAGGGATCAATCAATGGGTGCGGCAGTCCCTAGAAAAGGAACAAGCGGCCGATGACAGATTTGAAGCGATTTTACCTCGATCGCCGATCGATTTAGTTCACTTTATTGAACCCCCCGTTCCCGCAATTATTTATAAAGATTATGCTCAAGTCTATCAAGTGATGCGACGTTTGCGAGGGCAAAAATATCGGCCAGATTTTGTGGTTGATGTGGGAGCTTCCCACGGTATTTGGTCTCATACCGCTAGTCAATTATTCCCTGAAGCTCGCTTTATCCTCATCGATCCGCTAATCTCAAAATACGAGCAATCGGCCAGAAATTACTATATCTGTAATATTCCTAAAGCGGAATTACTAGAAATTGCCATCTCTAATCAAGCTGGTCAGTTAAGTTTTCAGGTTTCCCCCGATTTATACGGAAGTTCCTTGCTCACTCCCGCCGATTTTAGAAACTATGAAACGATTACAGTGGCGGTAAAAACCCTCGATCAGGTGGCGACAGATGAGCAAATTTCTGGCAGAGGAATATTAAAATTAGACGTGCAATGTGCCGAGCATATCGTCTTAGAAGGAGCCAAAGAATTTATCGCTCAGGTGGATTTAGTCGTTGCTGAACTCTCCTTTATTCGCTATGATCAGAACGCTCTCGTCTTCAATGAAATGCTTAATCTTTTGGATCAGCTTGGTTTCCGTTATTATGACGAAACTGGCGAATGGAGATCTCCCATTGATGGCACACTCCTCCAAAAGGAAGTGGTTTTTATTCGTCAGGATTTGTTAGTTCCCGAAACTAGCCGCAAAATTGAAAATTCTCCCAGTCAAGCTTAAGACAATTTACCTAATCACTAGCCAAAATGATCAAGAAATTATTAGCCAAAAATAAAATAGTTCAGCGAGTTAAAGCGGTCAAAGATTTATTTCTAGAAAAACTTGATTCACTCAGTCATGTCCAACTTGAACAAATCCAAAAACTGGAAAAACTGGAGAAACTTAATCAGCTTGATCCCTTAGATTTTAAGGTTGAGCAACTTAATAACTCCACGGAGCAAATCCGACAAGAAAATGCAGAAACCAAGCGAAAGGCTGATTTATCACTGGAAAATCAAGCTTTTTTGCTGAAGTTTTCCGTAGATATAATTAAAAATATGCAAGTATTGACGGAAAAACTCCAGACAAATCACAGCGAATCTCAAAAACAGCACCAATTAACTCTCGATACTTTCCAAAAAATAGCCAGCCAATCTCAAAAACAGCACCAATTAACTCTCGATACTTTCCAAAAAATAGCCAGCGGTGTGCGACAAGACTCCCAAAAACATAGTGATACAATTATCGATTCTTTCCAGAGAATTTATGAAGCTTACCAACAGCAAAGCGATGCTGTTTTTGGAACCATACAAAAAATACAAGAAAATCTCCAGCAAATTAGCGAAGATAACCGCCAAATCTTTGAAGATATTCACTCTCAAAAATACAAAGTCATTATCGATCAAAAATATTTTCAAGATTTAGACATCGAATTAATGACTTATTTATACTCCTATCTTCCCCATCGTCTTGCAGTAGATATTGGTGCTAATCGAGGCGATGTTTCTAGTCGTCTCCTACAAGCTGGTTATCAAGTTTATGCCTTTGAACCTTTTCCTGCTGTAATCGATAAGCTGAAAAATCGCCTCGGTGATCATCCTAACTTTCGGCTTTTTCCCTTTGCTCTCGGTTCCGAAAATCAAACTCAAGAACTGCATATAGCCACCGATGAAACCCCAGACAACACCTATCAAGATGCCAGCTTTTATAGCAGTCTAACCAAGCATTCTCTTTCCGAAGGTTTAGTATTTACCGATACTATTCCCGTTACTGTTAAAACCCTAGCCAGCCTCCACGATGCCGAGGAATTACCTAAAGATATTGGTTTGGTTAAAATTGACACAGAAGGCTTTGATTTAGAAGTAATCAAAGGTATGGGCAACTATCGTTATCCCGTGGTAGTTGCAGAATTTTGGGATAAAAATTTCCCCTTTGGTCGTTCGGGAGCGATGAATCAATTACCAGATTTAGTCAAGGCCATGAAAGAAAGAGATTATCATTGGCATCTAGTTATCTATCGTATTTGGGGCAGTTCCGACGTTAGTTATTACTGTAATTCTGCCTATTCCCTCGATAATTCTTGGGGCAATGTTTTCTTTTTCCAAGATTATCATGTCTTCCATCAAGCCTTACTTTGGTCTGCTTCCGTTATGCCAGCTACTTATTTTTCAGCCTAGAAACTTAGGCATCAATCATTTTTTTCACAAACTAACTAACTAGGTGAGTAATGATTATGAAAAAAAATATTTCCTTAACCAGTGAAATTTTGATTCTCATCGGTTTGGGAATCGCTTTTTTGCTAGTAGGCATATTCTTTGGACCTAGATTACAACCCGTGTGGATAGATGAAGTAGTATTGGCAGAACCAGCAGCTAATCTAGCTTTATACGACAGTTTTACCTCGGCTGCTTGGTATCATCAAAATGCTCAGGAATTCCATGTTAGCACTTCTTTTCTTTATACGGTTTTGCTGGCTTTATGGATAAAAGTTTTGGGATTTAGTATTGAAAAAGTTAGGCTTTTTAATTATGTGTTAATGCTTCTTAGCATCACTGTAATCTGGTTATTCATCAAGAAATTGCCTTTAATTAAGTTTTCTTGGCTAAGAATTATCCTAGTGGTTAGTTGTCTTTTGCCAGCAGGAATTACCTTTATTTATACATCGGGAAGGTACGACACTTCCTGCATTTTCTTATCAGCACTGGTTTTGGGGGCTTTTTTAATAAAAGATGCTAAAATTCGATGGTTTACTATGACAATTATTGGATTTTTCTTTCCCCTTTCTGGATTGTCAGCAGTGGTCTTTGCGACAATTTTTGGCGTTATCCTACTCCTTTTCAACTTTCAGAGATTTTGGCGGGAATTTGTCGCTCTAAGTGGGGGATTTATTTTAGGAATATTATTTCTTTATGCACTTTACTCAACCAATGGTGTTTGGGATGATTTTGTTAGTCTGACTTTGGGTCATAGTGTTGCCAATGCCAACCTTAACAGAAGTGTCATTGATATAATATTTTCCAGAGTGAGCAAACTTTTTGACCAGAAAGATTATCTGTGTGGTGGCTGCTTGCATCCGTCTTTTCCACCACTGTCACTACTGCTGATCATCTTGATATTTTATGAACTATTGACCAAATCTTTCCGGTGGCGTTCTCCTTCCTTTTTTGCTTTGATCACCGTTATTACCATACCAACTACTATGTGTTTTCTGGGGAAATATCCACTTTATTATAGTTGGATGTCGATGTTTCCCTTAATCATTTGTATCTGCTGGAGTTTTAATAATATTTTAGAAAAAAATAAGGGCAAAATTCAGACGACAATTATTAGTATAGCTTTTTTAGTTTTATTATTGTATGCCAACTTACTAGGACTACCTTCCCTAGCGCAAATTACCTTACAAAAATGGGAGAACAATGACTATACTAAAGTACAAAACTTTCTCAATAACAAAATTAATCCTCAGGATCACATCTATGCTGATTTTCAAACATTCTACGCCCTCAAGTCTCGGGCTAAACGAGTTTATTTCCCCCTTTATAATGGGCAGATGACACCAGAGGATAGGGATAATCTTTCATTAATTGTCATTGATCCTAGGGCCAGTGCTAGAGCATCTTGGAATCCCGGATTAGCAGAAATTGTTGGCGACTCACTCCCCCAGTGGTACGATACAGGAGAACAGTTAGATACAGGCACTTATGGGATGAAATTGTACCGAAAAAGATAAACCCGAAGTAATTCAAAGGATATGAACTCTGAAAAACTGCAATTAAGGTCTGATTACCAAAAAATGCTTGATGACTTAGATCCTCAAGTCCTCCAATTGGATCGACAGGTATTTAAACGACTACAAAACCTAGGTTACACCCCGAGGGTGATCTTTGATGTGGGTGCTTCTAATAGTGGCTGGTCCTATTATATCAAACAGGTGCTGCAGGAAGCTGAATTTTATCTCTTTGAACCCCTCATCGACTACAGCAGCGACTATCGGGAATTAATCTCAGAAATCCTGCGAGTCTATCCCTCCTTTCATCTGTATAAATACGCCCTCGGTGAAACCTCCGGCGAGGTGACGATGAATGTTTCCACGGACGTGGTGAGCAGTAGTCTCTTGCAGACTGGTGATGAGAGTCAACCCACCACTCCCATCTCGGTGCAAATGTTAACAATTGATGACGCAATTGCCCGACTTGGTTTACCCCATCCCCAAGTGATCAAAATTGATACCCAAGGCTCGGAGTTGTCTATACTGAAAGGGGCAGTTAAAACCCTAGCTAAAGTCGATGTTCTCTTTCTCGAATGCTGGCTCTATCGGGGCTATGGCCAAAAAACTCCCCTCTTAACCGAAATCGCCGATTGGTTATTATCTTTTAATTTTCGGCTTTGGGATGTGGCCGATGCCTATCGCGATCAAGCGGGAGTGCTAACCACATTAGATTGTATTTTTGTAAATACTCAAGCCGGTATTGCCCCGATTTGGTACTATGAGAACTAGAGTGGCTTGACTTTCCTAACCCGTCTAGTCTTGGCCGCGCGAGGGAAAAGAAGAACAGTCTATTTTCTTCCCAGATAGGCGATAGACCAAGTACCAAGTTGGAGAGCAAGGGACAGGATTTAACAGTCCTTACAATGACCATTTCGGGAAGGGAAAATTAGGACATGGTCGGGAGGGCTTTTCCTACCCCCAGTTTTTCCTGCGGGAAAAATTTACGGTCAAGCCTCCATCAGACCATCTAAGGAATAACTTTTTTATGCCCACAGGATTTCTACTTGCCCAAACGGGAAAAATTTGTTACACTTTGATCCGAGTAGCAGTTAGGGGTTCCTGGCCTCTGGACGGACTCAAATTATCAACCGTGAGGAGTTGAGGTTAAAAACATGGCCATAAGTTCACAAGTATACGCTTCGTTAAATATTCTTTATGCTACCCAAGCCCCGTCAGCCTCTGACATCAGTTTGTGGCAGACTAACCCTAGCTTGACATCCCTAAGCTGGGAACAAACGGTTCTCGTTTTCGCCAATTCCACTGCGGCCAAGCAGACCTATCCCATATTGCAGGCCCCTGGTGCCGCCACCGATGCTACCAGACGGCAGTACGTGCTACAGGTTTTTAACAACGCCTACGGCTTAAAAGAAGCCGATTTAAACGCCGCCGAGATTAACTACTGGGTTAATTGGCTCGGTCTCACCAATAATGGTGCCCCCGCTGACAGCGATGGCAACGGCATCCCCAATATTCTGGATTTTCCCATCGTCCTTAACCAGTACCAGTCCCCTGCAATTCAAAAAGCTCTAGCTAACCGGGCGCAAGCGGCCCTTGATTTCGCCCAGCAGTTCTTTGAGGCAGGTATTGCCACCTTCGATCAGGCTCTCTACGATACCTCTTGGAACGTTATCAGCACCGTAACAGCTGATCCAGCCTCAGTTGCAGCTGCCAAACTGCTTACCGCTCAAGCCGTGAAAGATACCATCGGTGGTGGCACAGGCACTACCTTCACCTTGCTAGATAATGGAGCCGTACTGACAGCTTCCGCTAACAGCAAAGTCGCTCCCGAAGGTAAGTTTCTCAGTACAGCCAATAATAAGGTTAGTGCTTTGACGTTCTTGAATAGTAGTTTCGTTCAAGACCCTAGCACCAGTGACAACGACGTACTGACCGCCCAGATTGTTAATCTTGTTGCTCCAAACATCGAAAACATCGAGACCATCCAATTCTCTGGCGCTGCTAATGCTATCGTCGAACTGGCAGGCATTAGCAAAGCCAAACAAGTAGAGGTGGTCAAAGGTGATTTAAAAATCAAAGATGCTAACAACTACGCCATCGATCTTGTGGCTGGTTACGCCAGCAATCTCACCCTAATTGAGACTGCACTAAATAAAGATCTCACCGTTAACCTGAACGGGACAACTGCCGGTGCCTCGATCGCGGCCACCTTATTGGATAAAAGCAAGGTCAACCTAGTGGTTAAGGCAGCCAGTGTCCTGTCTAACGTTAATACAGATGTGGCTACCCTTGCCCTCGATAACACCCAGAGCAGCTTCGTCATTACCGGGGACAAGAACCTAACCATTGACGGCAATATCATTGTATTTGATGGGACTAATCGACTGGATGCCACTGACTTTAGTGGGCAACTGACCCTGAATCTCGGCAAAGGCAGTACTATAACCCAGATTGTCGGCGGCAATGCCAATGACACCTTTACCTTGACGGCGAAAGTAAATCAGATTAATGGTGTTGCCCTCAATGGAGAAGATGGCAGTGACACCTTAACCGTTAAAGTTGGTCTGAGTCCTACTGCTCTTGATAAAGTTATCAACGTTGAGACAATTATCTTTAAAGAAGACACCGCCGCTGACACCAAAATCACCACTGTGGATACCCTTGTGGCAAGTGGTGCAACTCTAACTGTTGATGCTTCTTCCTTCACCACCAAAACCTTAACCTTTGATGGTGGTGATCCTGTTACTCGTGAAACCAATGGTTCCTTCAAGATTACTGGTGGTGCATTAGTCGATGTCCTGAAAGGCGGTGAAAAGAACGACACCCTTACTGGTGGCGGTGGTACTGATAACCTAACTGGTAACGGTGGTAACGACCAGTTCCTCTTGAATAAAGCCACTGCTGGTAATAACGTGAATATCACTGACTTCAGCATAGTAGCAAATAATAACGATGTGTTCGCCCTAAGTAATGCCGCCTTTGCAGGCGCTCCGGCAGTGGGAGCCGCCTTGACGGTTAGTGCTGTGGTAGGTGCAAGTAACAGTGCTAATACAATCCTCGTTGATACCCAGGCAAACCTTTTGACTACTAATGCTATTAACTACGGCAATGTGCGCTTTGCTTACGACACAACTAACAATAAGTTGTACTACGATGCTGATGGTGTTGCCTTCGGTGGCCCTAGTTCTATTCTTATTGCGACTACGAATGCGATCCCTGCGCCTGGTTTAAATGTCAGCAACTTTACTATCGTCGCTTAATTTCCAGTAACCAGACGAGTCAGAGTTGACTATTATAAAAGACCATCCTTTTTCAGGATGGTCTTTTTTCGTTCCAGGGTTCTACCTTGGAACGAAAAAGGGAGGGAGACCCTCCCTTCCCAGCTCCCCTGGTCCAGTCATAGTAGGTTAATTCATGAATTAACCCTACCCTTGATAAGGGGGGTGTCGATCCCCCCTTCCCCCCTTGATAAGCTATCCATTAGTCACATCTTTCTTAACATAAAATTTGACAAAAAGAGAAAAGTGTGCCAGATGGCTCAAGGGGGTTCTATGGGGGGACTAATTTGATGAGATAGTTTCCAAGTCTG
>NZ_SFBZ01000064.1:0-3371 GCF_007095495.1 Microcystis sp. M_QC_C_20170808_M9Col
CCATGAGGAAGACTTCTAATCACTTCAAAATGATTGGGAATGCCTTCATTCATGGACAGTGTTGCCCCTTTAAGAGCCAGTTTCAGATTGTCGATAATATCATCGGGTAATTTTGAGAGATTGGCCAGGGTTCTTTTTTTGACTTGATCTCCTTCTCGGTAGGACTCTCGAAGAAGAACGGCGGGGGGGGAATTACGGTTAGGAACTTTTTCTATATACATGGCTATCATTTTAGCACATGGAGAGAATTCTTGTCCATTAAGAAATGTTATAAATTACATGGGTACATTAAGAAAAGTTAAGGGGGTGTATCCATTGATGGATAAGGGTTTTCGGCTGTTATGGTATATATGTATGGGGGAAGTTCAGGTATATCAAAGTTATATACTGTTCATAATGACCTGTTAAGAAAGGCGAAACGGGCAAACAAAACTCTGACGGTCGCAGAATTGCCAGTTTTATGGATTCTCACCCCCACCTTTTCAGCTAGAATGATTCAAGGATTCAGGGCTGACAGCGATGAGAGGAATTGGTTAAAAGGGGTTTACTTTTTAGCTGACTTCCTCAAAGTGGCAATCGTTGCCATCCACCAGTTACCAGTGAGTGAAGACACTTTATGGTTGAGGGTTTTAGGAAAAGGAGAAACACAAAAAAGAGCCGTAGAAGAGTTAGTTCAATTGCCAGAAGATAACTCTTTTAAAGAAAATTTGTTAGAAATTCTAGCCAACTGGCGTAAGAATTTGGAATTGAGAGATAATTTAAGTAGCGAGGAACAGGAGGACATCATGAACCTATCACCAGCCTATCTAAAACAGCGAGAAGATTGGAAAATAGAAGGAAAACAGGAAGGCACTTTAGAGGGACAACTCTCGCTGATAGCTAGTCTTCTGGAAGGGCGGTTTGGAACCCTAGATTCGGAATTGTCTGGTCTAGTTGAACAGATTGCCCAACTTCCCATCTCAGAACGCACCGGGTTACTTCTTTCTTTAGTGAATTTATCCCGCTCTGAACTGTTAGAAAGATTGAGAAAAGATTAAAGTTTTAGTCCGCTCAAGCCATGAATTTTCATGCCAAAATCCTGATGGTAGTTTGTCTGCTGAGTTACTGTCATGGTCAAATCTAGCATTCCCTCAGACGCTCTAGCCGTGGGTTGGATTGAGCTATCATTATTGAGCAGGTATTACCAATCGGCTCAAAAGGCGAAACCCAACCAAGATTGTGAAAATATTCCTGGAAGTTGTTGGGTTTCCTTGGGTCAACCCAACCTACGAGTTTTACTCTAAACTTGGTCTGACTGAATGAAGGGGCATTTATGGTATTTTTAGAAACAATTTAGCCGGCTTTTGTGGTTTCTTTTTCGGTAGATTGGGAAGGTTTTAGTTTGCGTTTGAAGAAAATACCATACAAGATCATGTGATCGCACTAAGGGAAAATTTTATAAATTTCTTGGCGATGAGCAACTCGTAGATAGATAATGGTTTGATGATTTGACCTCTCCCCCAACCCCTCTGGGAGCAGGAGAGGGGAGTTAGTCTGGATTCATTAGTAGCCTTATTCGTCTTCGTTTCTTAAAGGAATTATACCTTTAAGAATCTTTCCTCTAATAATCAAATAGGCAGGAAAACAATACACCCAAAGGAGCAATACAAACAAAAAAACTGACCATGAATTACCAAATGATGGTACGAATGATCCTGTAATTTTATACTTATGAATTTCTATTCTATGGGAATCACTTGCTGCCCAAAGTGCTGTCCAGAAGACAATTCCACGCATTATAGGACCTCCTGTAATCGCTCCAAGACCAATGCCAACAACCAAAATCAACAATGTTAGTAAAAGTGAATTTCTCCAACCCATAATGAATATTAATCTTTTTAGTAGTGTTTCTATCGAATCGAGATAGACTCGCGCATCCTTGCCCATGCCATTGTTGAAATTGCGGGTAGTGCGAGCGCTTCTTCGTAGCTAGGTAAAGCAACACCCCAACCCAACACCAAAGGGAGATAGCAGAATAATACACACTCCCCCCCACAACTGTAGCAAAAGCTACAATTTAATAAATCTTTATATTCTTCTCCCTAACTAGCGATTCACAGGGGAAAGAGTTTCAGGTATTTTCCGCTGTTTTACTGCTTCTCAGGCGACCTATCGCCTTCCGTGAGGGATTGTGGCGCGGTGTGTCAGATTCGATAATAGGGTTCAAAATTTCGCTAACATTGTTAGGTAATTATTTATTAACTGTTGTTAAGTCTTGCATCTCCCCGGTAGGCATGATTTCTAGACTTAGAGGTTATCTTGGTAGTTGGGAGGGTGTATTATACATCGCTTGCGATCGCAGTATAATTTCTTAGTTTATGGAGTTAGAGTCAAAAGATGGAGTTCGAGTGGGATGACCAAAAGAACAACATCAATATTGAAAAACACGGGATCGACTTTAATTTTGCCAAGGAAATCTTTTCAGGAGTCTGGATATCAAAACCTGATAATCGCAGAGACTACGGCGAAGAAAGATTAATCGCTTTGGGACTTTTAGGAGAATTTGTCCTAGTTGCAGTGTACACTCTACGAGAACAGAAAATACGGCTTATATCTACAAGACGCGCTAATGCAGAGGAAAGGGGAATTTATTATGAGTATGTCGAGAGAGGAACAATTAAATATCCTTGGTCAGATGAAAGATTCTGATATAGATTATTCAGATGTACCTGCTACTGATGCCGAATTTTGGCAAGAAGCTACTGTTAATTCTCCTCTAAAAGTTCCTGTAACTCTGCAGCTTGAACCCTCAGTTGTTGCTTGGTATAAACAGCAATTTCCCAAAAAATATCAGACTTTAATTAATGCCGTACTAAAAAAATATATGCTAGAACATAATTGTTAAGTGCGATTTCCAGTTCATAGAAAACTTTTACTTGAGCCATAAGTGTTTTCCCTTAAGCAGAATTTACGCCGCCTCCAGTTCATAATGCAAGACCAGAAGCTCATCGCCTGGCAGAATAGCCATCGCATATTCCCGCCCCTGACTGTCAGAAAATTCCACTAAATATTGATAGCGCGAACCTTTTTCATACACCTCAACCACCGTTCCCACCTGTCCGCTTGGCAAGCTGGGGACAGCCTCATAATCTGGCTCAACTAAAGTCAATCGCTCCCGAGGGACGGAGTTGAGGATGGCAACCGGATCTAAGAGTTTGATGTCTTTCATGGTACTTCACTTGATAAAGGCAGAAATTAGGCGAGGGTTGGGATTAATTAGGGTCTGCTGAAAAAGTTTTTCCTAGGGGCAGGGTGTAGGGTGTGGGGTGTGGGGTGTGGGGTTTTACCCATTTTCATCGGGTAAATTACCTAATTTTCAGGGAAAAAGTCCA
>NZ_SFBZ01000065.1:0-2745 GCF_007095495.1 Microcystis sp. M_QC_C_20170808_M9Col
TTCCCCTCAAAAAGTGCCAGCCATTGCGGGGATCGGGGGGAAAATTCCTGGACTTTTTCCCTGAAAATTAGGTACTTGACCACCTGAAAATCGATAAAACCCCACACCCCACACCCCACACCCCACACCCCACACCCTGTCCCCAGGAAAAGCTTTTTGCCGCAAACCCTAATTAGGGTCTGCGGCAAAAAGTTCCTAACCGTAATTCCCCTGCTGCTGTCCTTCGACCTGATTCTTACCGAGAAGGAGATCAAGTCAAAAAAAGAACCCTTGCCAAAATCTGAAACTGGCTCTCAAAGGGGAAGTCCAGTCATAACTTCTACTGTTTCTCCCGCTTGTATAGTAGTTTTACCCTGGGGAATTATGGCTAAAGCATTAGTACCCGCTAAATTAATTAAATTAGCCGAATTGTGTTGTCCGGGAGCAAGTTGAAATTGATAAACTCCCTCGATAATTTCTATTTTTCCCCAGAGATAAACTTCTCTTTGTCCATTAGATTTGAGAGTATCGCGGGTGACAACTCGCAGAAATTTGTTTTGATAATCTGTCAATCCCGATAATTTTTTAATGGCCATTTGCACGAAGCGCCAACAGGAAACTAAAGCAGAGACGGGATTACCGGGGATACCAAAGTAAATACAACCGTTAGGAAAAGTAGCAAAGGTTAGGGGTTTACCCGGTTGAATAGCAACGCTGCCAATCAGAATTTTTCCCCCTAATTCCCCTAAAATTCCCTCGATATAATCGTAATCTCCCACAGAAACACCGCCGGTGGAAAGGACGATGGCACTAGAATTAATGGCTTTTCTGATAGTTTCTCTGAGAAGATCGGGATTATCTTTGATTATACCTAAAGGTCTGGGAATTGCCCCTAAACTGGCGACAAATGCGGTTAAAGCGTAGCGATTCGAGTCAATAATTTGACCTTTTTGGAGGGTTTCATCGGGATTAATTAATTCATCTCCCGTGGAGAAAATTGCCACTTGGGGACGGGAAAACACTGTTAATTCGGTAGCTTGTGCCGTGGCTAAAACCGCTATTTCTGGGGAATTAATGGCAATACCAGCTTTTAATAAGGTATTTCCCGCTCGATAGAATGTGCCGCGTTGACGCACGAAAAGACCTATTTTTTCGGGAGGGATAAGAATCACCACTCGCTCCCCTTGTTTTTGAGTATTTTCCTGCATAATAATCGTATCACTGCCGGCGGGTAACATCGCTCCCGTAAATATTCGCGCTGTTTCTCCTGGTTGAATAATTTTTTCGGGGACTTTGCCGGCGGGAATTTCGGCGATAATCTTTAAAGTAACGGGATTTTCTGGATTAGTGTCTTTGACATCTTCGTAGCGGACAGCATAGCCATCCATAGCAGAATTATCCCAATAGGGAAAGTCTAAATCACTGCTGATATCTTCGGCTAAAATGCGCCCAAAAGCTGCCTCTAGAGAAACTTTTTCGGTTTCTTGTCGGGGTTGAATTTGAGTTAAAATTATAGATTCTGCTTCTTTGACTGAGTACATGGATTAAACAAATGAACCGATTAGCTAGATTAAGGGTGGAAGATATACAAGCTTGGGTCGGGGAAGTGCATTTATCGGATAGGAAGGGTCAGACTGCCTATTATATACCGGTTTTGAACCAAGTTAATCCCGAGGTTTTCGCTCTCCAGATTCACTGTCTTGAGGGGGAGATTTTGTCTTGGGGAGATGAAACTGTAACTTTTCCTTTGATGAGTGTGATTAAACCTTTTTTGTTATTATATCTTTTAACCCATTTAGGGGAAGATGCTGTTTTTCGTCGCGTGGGAAAACAAGCTTCTAGTTATCCTTTTAATTCCTTAACTCAACTGCAAGAGGATCGCGGTTTTCCCCGTAATCCTATGATTAATAGTGGTGCGATCGCATTGACAGACTTATTAGCAGGAGAAACGCCAGAATCTCGCTGTGAAAATTTGCTTTTATGGTTAAATACAATGGGTAATTGTCAATTATTTCTCGATCACTCTGTGCTTGATTCTGTTCACTCCTATCCTAATGCACACAATCAAGCTTTAAGCTTAGAATTAGAAAAAAATGGTTATGTCAGTCATCGTTATTTAGCCCTAGAAACCTACAATCGAATCTGTTGTTTATCTGGAAAAATTGCCGATCTTGCTAATTTAGGTAAGTTGATTTTAGCGGCTCCTTTTGGTGAAATTATTCTAGAAATTATGACTAATTGTGGTCTTTATGAAGCTTCCGAAAAATTTGCTATTGAGGTGGGTTTTCCCACTAAATCGGGAGTCAGTGGGGCCCTATTATCAATTGTACCGAAACAGGGAGCGATCGCTTGTTATAGTCCTCTGTTAAATGAGCAAGGTAATTCAATTTTAGGACTTAATTTACTAACACATATAAGTCATTTTGTCAAGTAAATTTAATCTAGGAAAATAGCTCTTCGGTAATTGTTATGCAAATAATTAACTTAAAATAAAATTCGATGAGAGTGCCTACGCTCAAAAATAGCTGAAATCCATACAGGGAAAAACTTGAGGCACAAACGGGTTAATACCAAAAGATAGACAATAGAGTTAAGATTTGATATAACAGCCAAAAACGAGGGTATTTTACTTATGATACTTGACAAATTTGGTTCTTCCGAACTTACCATGTAAAATCAACTAGCAAAATGCCAATTTAATAAACATCTAAGACTAAAGTTTTTAAAGTTTCTAAATCCATAGCCTCTCCTTTTAATCACCTTCAG